>JBJOKP010000001.1:0-21668 GCA_046046045.1 Pseudomonadota bacterium
TAGGTGACCTGCACATGGGCCACGCCGTCTTCCGAACGGCCGTAGCGTCGGGCGTTCTCGAACAGGTTGGCGAAGACGCGCGACAGCTCGGTCTCGTCCACCTCGACCTTCACGTCGATGGCCACCCGCGACACGATGCGGATGTGGTCGGTGTCGCGCACCGAGGCGATCACCCGGTCGATCAGCTGGCCCAGCAACACCGGCTGGAGCTTGACCTCGCCCGGTCGGGCGTAGTCCATGAACTTGTCGATGATGGCGTCGAGCTGATCGATGTCGGCCGCCATGTTGCGACGGGCTTCCTCGTCGGCCACGCTGATTTCGGCCTCCAGCCGCATGCGAGCCAGCGGGGTGCGCAGGTCATGCGAGATGCCGGCCAGCATCACGGCGCGGTCTTCCTCGATCTTGGCCAGCTCGCGGGCCATGCGGTTGAAGCCGCGGTTCACCTCGCGGATCTCGCGCGTGGCGGTCTCCTCGTCCAGGCGCGAGGCGTATTCACCCTCGCGGATGCGGCTGGCCGCGAAGGAAAGCTGGCGCAGCGGCCGGTTGATCAGGCGCGCGATGATGGCCGAGCCGCAGAGCGTGAGCAGAAAGGTCAGGCCCATGACCACGAAGGTGGTCTTGCCGGTCACGGCGGATTGCACCCGGCTGGCATCGGCCTGCAGCCAGTAGTGGTCGTTCTCGATGCGGAAGCCCACCCACAGCCCAGGCATCTTGTTGACCGAGTTGGCCACCACCGTGGTGTCGCCCAGGGTGGCGCGCAGCTGGGCGCTGATGGTGCGGGTGAAGCGGTCGACCTCAAAGGGCTCCCAGGTGTCGCTGGGTTCGCGCGGCTGCAGCTTGACCGATTCGCGGTCGGCGATGGTCTTCACCAGCGCGACCCGGTTCACCTGGTCGGTGTACTTCAGCGCCGCCCGCGACAGGTTGACCAGCGTGGCGATCTGCTGGGCGGCTTGCACGCCGCGAGGCTCCAGCTCCAGGTAGCGCAGGGTGTAGACCCAGCCCACGATGGCCGCCCCCAGCATGAGGGACAACAGCAGAAAGGTGCGCCAGAACAGGCTGAGCGGCAGATGGCGCCGCAGCAGCAGGGCCAGCAGCTGGGACCGACGCAGGGTCGGTGTGCGCAAGGGCTTCGATGTGGTGAGTGTGGCCATCGGCTGACGTCTGGCGGTGGCTCAGACGTCCGGTCAAGACTCGGGCAGGCTGCATCTCCGGCCGGAGCCGCCGCGGCCTGCCGACGTTGCGCGCGTCGACAGACCGAGGCAGCTGCCGGGCCTCAGGCCGTGCCGTCCGGCACGAACACGTAGCCCACGCCCCAGACGGTCTGGATGTAGCGCGGCTGGGCCGGATCGGGTTCGATCATCTTGCGCAGGCGCGACACCTGGACGTCCAGGCTGCGGTCGAAGGGTTCGAATTCTCGGCCACGCGCCAGCTGGGCCAGCTTGTCGCGCGACAGAGGTTGGCGCGGATGGCGCACCAGGGCCTTGAGCATGGAGAACTCGCCGGTGGTGAGCGAGATCACCTCGCCGTCGCGGGTCAGGCGACGCAGGGCCAGGT
This sequence comes from Pseudomonadota bacterium, assembly GCA_046046045.1. Classification (GTDB taxonomy): domain Bacteria; phylum Pseudomonadota; class Gammaproteobacteria; order Burkholderiales; family Burkholderiaceae_C; genus Sphaerotilus. Next base: position 1,555 of record JBJOKP010000001.1, read on the forward strand.
CGAACTCGAAGGGACCGAAGGTGACGGTCTGCGGCTCGCGGGCCGGAGCGCCCGGGGCTTCCATCAGCGGGCGGCGGCGCAGCACGGCATGGATGCGGGCCAGCAGTTCACGCGGGTTGAAGGGCTTGGGCATGTAGTCGTCGGCGCCCACCTCCAGGCCCACGATGCGGTCCACGTCCTCCACCTTGGCGGTAAGCATGATGATGGGCGTGATGTCGTTGGCCGCGCGCAGGCGGCGGCAGATCGACAGGCCGTCCTCGCCCGGCAGCATCAGGTCGAGCACGATCATGTCCACCGTCTCGCGGGTGAGGATACGGTTGAGCGCCTTGCCGTCCTCGGCCAGCAGGACCTCGAAACCCTCCTGGGTCAGATAGCGGCGCAGCAGGTCGCGGATGCGGGCGTCGTCATCGACCACGACGATGCGGTCGGTGCGCTGGGAGTTGGTGGGGGACATGGGGGCTCCGTAATTTGTAACAGCCGCCATTGTGCGGACCGAAAATTGGTTTTTGGGCCCGCCCTGACCCCTTGTTACATTTCTTGCGCTGCCATGCAGCAGAGGCGAAAAAGGGCGTGTTTCCTGGGGCGCAGGCCGCCTTAGCCACGGCCTCGGACCGCTTTATCCCCCCTGGAACGAGGGGGTATGGCGCGGCGGGCTTCCGACGTTCCTCCGCACCTTGCGTCTAGGCATACGAGGGCGGCGGACCACCTGGGCCGGCCGCCATGTCTCGCCCCTGAATCAGGTCTGAAGGAGATCGCCTGTGCCGTTGCCTCTGCCTATGCAATATCCCCACGTTGTTCCTGCGTCCATCCCGGTCCCTTCGTTGCGTCGCCTGGGGATCAGTCTGGCCACCTTGGCCCTGCTGGCCATCTCCATCTTCGGGCCGCCGCCTTTGCAGGCCCAGCCGCTGAGTGCCGAGCCGGATGCCCTGGGCCGCAACGCCCCCGGGGAGGTGATGAAGCGCCGGCCGCAGGTGCAGCTGTCGGCCCAGGCCAGCATGGAGGTGATGGCCGACACGCTCACCATCACCCTGCGGGCGCAGAAGCAGTCCAGCGAGGCGACCAAGGCCCAGAGCCAGGTCAAGCAACTGCTCGAAGCCGCCCTGGTCGAGGCGCGCAAGCAGGCCCGTGCGCCGGGTCTGGAGGTGCGCAGCGGCAGCTTTTCCACCTCGCCGCGCTACGGCAACAACGGCGGCATCCTGGGCTGGCAGAGCCAGGGCGACCTCATCCTCTCGGGCACGGACACGGCCCAGGTCGCCGCCCTGGCCGGTCGGCTGAACGGCCTGCAGGTGACGGGCAGCGGCTATTCCGTGTCACCGGCCCTGAGGGAGCGCCATGAGCGTGAGCTGATGGCCCAGGCCATCGAGCGCTTCCGCCTGCGGGCCGACGAGGTGGCCCGCGGCTTTGGCTATGGCGCCTACGAGGTGAACGAGGTCACCGTGTCGGACGCTGGGATCGAGCGACCCATGCCCCGCCTGGCCATGGCCATGGCGATGAGCGAGCGCAGTGCCGCCGACGCGGCGCCGCTGCCGGTCGAGCCAGGCACCGAGCGCCTAGCGGCCACGGTCAATGGCTCGATCTGGCTGCTCAGGACGCGTTGAAGACGCGCCTTACTGGGCGGTCCAGCCGCCGTCCACGCTCCAGGACTGGCCGCGCACGTTGTCACCGGCCGGCGAACACATGAAGACAGCCAGGTCGCCCAGTTGCTCGGGGGTGGTGAACTGCAGCGAAGGCTGCTTCTCGCCCAGCAGGCGGCGCGTGGCCTCGGCGTTGTCCACCCCTTCGGCGGCAGCGCGAGCGTCCACCTGCTTCTGCACCAGGGGCGTCAGCACCCAGCCCGGGCAGATGGCATTGCAGGTGATGCCGCTGGTGGCGTTCTCCAGGGCCACCACCTTGGTCAGGCCGATGATGCCGTGCTTGGCGGCCACGTAGGCGGCCTTCTGCACCGAGGCCACCAGGCCGTGCACCGAGGCCAGGTTGATGATGCGGCCCCAGTTCCTGCGGCGCATCTGCGGCAGGGCCAGGCGGGTGGTGTGGAAGGCCGAGCTCAGGTTGATGGCGATGATCTGGTCCCAGCGCTCGGTCGGGAAAGCATCGACCGCGGCCACATGCTGGATGCCGGCGTTGTTCACCAGGATGTCGACCCCGCCGAACTCGGCATCGACGTAGGCCATCATGGCCTCGATCTCGGCCGGCTTGCTCATGTCGGCGCCGTGGTAGCCGGTCTTCACGCCCAGGGCGCGCACCTGGGCCTGCGGGCCTTCGGCATCACCAAAGCCGTTGAGCACGACGTTGGCGCCCTGGGCCGCCAGCTTGAGGGCGATGCCCAGGCCGATGCCGCTGGTGGATCCGGTGACAAGGGCGGTCCTGCCCGTCAGCAACTTCGCATCTGCCATGAGAGAAAACTCCGTGGGGTTGGGTACGATTTCATTATCACGGGGCCAGGCTGACGGACTCTGACACCTGCCCGGGCCGCCTGCCCGTGCTGCCGCCCCGACCTTGCGCTCTCTCAAACGCCCGACCTCATGACAACAACAACATCCCCCCGCCTGCGCCATGTGGACTGCCTGGACGCCACCGGCCTGCACCGCATGGCCTATTGGGAATGGGGCGATCCGGCCGCCGACCAGGTGGTGGTCTGCGTGCACGGCCTCACCCGCCAGGGCCGCGACTTCGACCGCCTGGCTCAGACCCTGATCCACCGGGCCACCGACGCGGGCGGCCCGCGCCTGCGCGTGGTCTGCCCGGACGTGGTGGGCCGTGGTGAATCGGACTGGCTGCGCGACCCCAAGGCCTATGTCATCCCCACCTATCTGGCCGACATGGTGACCCTGCTGGCCCGCCTCGATGTGCGCGAGTTGGCCTGGGTGGGCACCTCGATGGGCGGCCTCATCGGCATGTTGATGGCCTCGCTGCAGGGCAGCCCGGTGCGCCGCCTGGTGCTCAACGATGTCGGCCCGGTGATCGAGCCCGCGGCCCTGGCGCGGATCGCCGCCTACGTGGGCCAGCCGGCGGTCTGGCCCAGCGTCGAGGCGGCGGCCGAGGCGCTGTGGGCCATCTCGCAGGGCTTTGGTCCGCACACGCCGGAGGACTGGCTGGCGCTGACCCGCCCGCAGCTGAAGGCCGCGCCGGCAGGCGGCGTCATGTCGCGCTACGACCCGGGCATCGCCCTGCCGGTGCGGGCCACCACGCCCGAACTGGCGGCAGCTGGCCAGGCCATGTTGTGGCAGGCCTATGACGCCATCCGCTGCCCGACCCTGCTGCTGCGCGGGGCCGATTCCGACCTGCTGAGCCCAGCCACCGCCCAGGCCATGACGCAGCGCGGCCCGCAGGCCCGCCTGGTCGAATTCGCTGGCGTGGGCCATGCTCCCACGCTGATGGCCGCCGACCAGCTGGACGCGGTGAGTGCCTTCCTGCTGGCAGCCGACGCGCCGCCCGCGGCATGAGGACCTCCGGCTCACCCGGCAGCGCCGCGGCCATCGTCGAGCTGGCCTCGGTGCCTGGCACGCAGGGTGAGGGCGGCCCTGACGTCGCTGCGGCCCGGCCCGAACTGGCCCAGGAACAGGCTGCCCTCGCCCGGGCCCGCGCCTTTGCCGAACCCCTGCTGATCGGCCGCGAGCTCGACACCGGCGAAGATGCCTACGGCCATGCCGAAGGCGTGGCCCAGATCCTGGCTGACATCGGCGCGGCGCCGTCCATGCGTGTGGCGGCCTATCTGGTCTATGCCGGCGACTTCCTGGCCGACCCCGAGGACGTGGTGCGCAAGGCCTTCGGCGAGTCCTACGCCAGCCTGGTGACCCACACCCGCAAGCTGGTGCAGGCGCAGCGCCAGGCGCGCCAGGGCCTGGCCGGCCAGGCCGGGCATCCGGACCGCGAGGCACTGGCTGAGCAGGTCGAGCGCGTGCGCAAGATGCTGCTGGCCTTCTCGCGCGACCTGCGCGTGGTGCTGCTGCGCCTGGCCTCGCGCCTGCAGACCCTGCGCTGGTATGCCGCCAGCAAGCGCCCCTGCCCGCCGGTGCTGGCGCTGGAGACCCAGCAGATCTTCGCGCCCCTGGCCAACCGCCTGGGCATCTGGCAGATCAAGTGGGAGATGGAGGACCTGGCCTTCCGCTTCCTCCAGCCGCAGGACTACAAGCGCATCGCCCAGCTGCTGGACGAGAAGCGCATCGCCCGCGAGCAGGGCGTGGAGCAGGTGCGCCAGCATCTGGCCCAGGCCCTGGCCCAGGCCGGCGTCGAGGCCGAGGTGCAGGGCCGGCCCAAGCACATCTACAGCATCTGGAAGAAGATGCTGGGCAAGCGCCTGCCCTTCGAGCGGGTGATGGACCTGCGGGCCCTGCGGGTGATGGTGGCCGACGTGCCGGCCTGCTACGCGGCCCTGAGCCGCGTGCACGAGCTGTGGCAGCCCATCCAGGGCGAGTTCGACGACTACATCGCCCGGCCCAAGAACAACGGCTACCAGTCGCTCCACACCGTGGTGCTGGATGGCGAGCACCGGCCCATCGAGATCCAGATCCGCACCGCCGCCATGCATGACCATGCCGAAAGTGGCGTGGCGGCGCACTGGGCCTACAAGGAGGCCGGCGCCAAGGGGTATGCCGGCGTCTCGGCCGCGGGCGATTTCGAGGACCGCGTGGCCCTGGCCCGTCGCGCCGTGCTGCACCAGCTGCTGGCGTGGCAGCGCGACTTCGTCGACCAGAGTGCCGATCTGGCCAGCCGCGAGCCGGCTTCGACGGCCTCGCCCCAGGCCGAGATGCCCACGGCCGCCGCGGGCTCGGCCGGCCTCTTCGAGGACCGCATCTACGTCTTCACGCCGCAGGCCTCCGTGATCGAGCTGCCGGCCGGCGCCACGGCGGTGGACTTCGCCTATCACCTGCATTCCGACCTGGGCCATCGCTGCCGCGGCGCCAAGGTGGACGGCGTGATGCAGGCCCTCAACACGCCGCTGCAGAGCGGTCAGACCATCGAGGTGTTGTGCACCAAGGAGGGCGGGCCTTCGCTGGACTGGATCAATCCGCAGCTGGGCTATCTGCAGAGCCCGCGGGCCCGCGCCAAGGTGCGCGCCTGGTTCAACGCCCTGGCCCAGGCCCAGACCATCGCCCGTGGCCGCGAGTCGGTCGAGCGCCTGCTGCAGCGCGAGGGCCGCAGCGCCATGAAGCTCGAGGACCTGGCGGCACGCCTGGGTTTCAAGAGCGCCGACGCCCTGTTCGAGGTCATCGGCAAGGATGAATATTCGCTTCGCAACATCGAGTCCCTGCTGCGCCCGGCGGAACCCCCGGCCGAACTGGATGCGCCGCAGTTCAAGCCCTCGCGCAGCGAAGGTGGCGGCGTGCTGGTGGTGGGTGTGGAGTCCCTGCTCACCCAGCTGGCGCGCTGCTGCCGGCCGGCACCGCCCGATGCCATCGCCGGCTATGTGACCCGCGGCCGCGGCGTGGCCATCCACCGCAGCGACTGCAGCAACCTGCGCCACATGGCCCAGAAGGCGCCCGAGCGCCTGGTGCCCGTGACCTGGGGAGAACGCCAGGCGCGCGGTCCACACGCAGCGCTCTATCCGGTGGATGTGGTGGTGCTGTCCAACGACCGGCCCGGCCTGCTGCGCGACATCTCCGAAGTGTTTGCCAAGGAGAAGATGAACGTCACCGGCGTCAACACGCAGAGCCAGCGCGGCCTGGCCAACATGCTCTTCACCGTCGAGGTGGCCGACGCCGCCCGCCTCAGCCAGGTGCTGTCCCATGTGGCCAAGGTGACCGGCGTGCGCTCGGCCCGGCGCAAGTGAACATCAGCTCGCCGGCTGGGGCTCGCGCCCAGGCAGACCGAGTTTGGCCCGTCGCCACAGGCTGAAGTCGAAACGCCCGGGCTGCGCAGCGGGCAGGAAAGCGCCTGCAGGCTCCCTGGGGGCTAGCCAGGCCTCGTGATGCTGTGCTATAGTGCAAAGCTCTTCAGGCGCGTAGCTCAGCTGGTTAGAGCACCACCTTGACATGGTGGGGGTCGTTGGTTCGAGTCCAATCGCGCCTACCAAGATCGAAGCCCCGTGGGTCATGTGATCCACGGGGATTTTTCGTTTCCGCCCCGTTTCCACCCCGTTCTGACGGGGCATTCATCGTTCAGGCATGCGGCCGGGTGGCGCTGCCCCAGGGTGCCCCGGGTTCGCCCAGGTCCCAATACAACCCGGCCATGAGGCGCAGGCCCTCACGGGCGATGGGGGCGAGCAGGTGTTCATCGGGCGCATGTTGGGCGCAGGCCGGGTAGGAGTGCGGCACCCAGAGCGTGGGCAGGCCCAACAGGTCGACGAAGAGATCGTTGGGCAGGCTGCCGGCCAGGTTGGGCAGCAGGGTGGGGCGCTGGCCGCCATCGCTGCTGCGGGTGATGGAATCGGCCGCCCAGTTCACCCAGGGGTGCTCCACATCCAGCCGGGTGGCCGGGCTCACCATGCCGATCTCGATCTGCACGTCGGCAAAGCCGGCGGCGTCCAGGTGCTGGCGCAGGATGGCCTCGGTGCGCGGCCAGTCCGTGCCCACCACGAAGCGCAGCTGCAGATGGGCCGTGGCTTCGGGCGGAATGGCGTTCACCGGCCGTTCGGGCCGGCCGGCATGCAGGGCCAGCACCTCCAGCGTGTTCCAGCCGAACAGGCGTTCGGCCGCGCTCAGGCCGGCCTCGCCCCAGCCCTCGCTCAGGGCCGGGTCGTCGGGGCCGCCGCCCACCTCGATCTCGGCCAGCACCCGCCGCAGCGCCGGGCTGAGCGGCGGCGGCCGCAGGCCCGCCACCTGCAGCTGGCCGCGTTCGTCCACCAGGCTGGCGATGGCGTGTGACAGGCGTATGCCCGGATTGGCCAGCACGCCGCCCCAGTTGCCCGAGTGATAGGCAAGGTCACGCGCCTTGAGCCTGAGCTTGAAGTTGACCGAGCCGCGCGAGCCCAGGAATAGGGTGGGCCGGCTGGCGTTGACCCGCGGCCCGTCGCTGGCGATGAAGAGATCGGCCTGTAGCGCCTCGCGCTCCTGCTTGCAGACCTCGCGCAGACCGGGCGAGCCCAGTTCCTCGCCGGTCTCCAGCAGCAGGGTCATGTTGTAGCCCAGGCGCCCGTCGCGCGCGGCCAGCACCTGCTCCAGCGCCAGCAGGCAGATCGTGTGCTGGCCCTTGTTGTCGGCCGTGCCGCGGCCGTACCAGCGCTCCCCCTCCACGCTCAGGCACCAGGGCGAACGGCCGTTGCGCCAGGAGGCGTCCTGGCCCGAGACCACGTCGCCATGGCCGTAGCTCAGCAGGGTGGGCAGGTCGGGGTCCTCGACGCGCCGGGCGATCAACATGGGCCCGCCGCGGCCAGCCGGGTTGGCGATCAGGCGGCCCTCGAAGCCCAGGGCCTGCAGGCCGGGCAGGATTTCCTGGGCCAGATAGGCGGCCAGGGGCGTGACATCGGGGTTGCCGCCGTCGCTGTCGGTCCGCATGGCCACGCGGCGGGTCAGCACGTCCAGATAGCGGCCGTCGTCGAACACGGCGCTGGCGCGGTCCAGGCAGGCACTGCGGGCGGCGGACGAGGGCAGGGTGGACATGGTGTCAGGGGCGGAGGTCAGGCTCATGCCGCGATGCTGCGCGGGATTCATGCCAGCCGCCACGGCGCTTGCCCGGAGGTGCTGCGCGCTGCGCTGCGGGCACACTGGGGCGGACCACTCCTCGCCACCATCGCCACATGAGCCCGACCCCTGTCCCTCCCACGTCCACGACCGCTGAAAGCGAGGCGCTCGACACCCCGGTCCTCATCGTCGGCGGCGGCCCGGTGGGCCTGGGCCTGGCCATCGAGCTGGGCCAGCGCGGCATCACCTGCACGGTGCTGGAACGGCACCATCAACCGCAGCCCATCCCCAAGGGCCAGAACCTGACCCAGCGGACGATGGAGCACTTCCACTTCTGGGGCGCCGAGCCGGCCCTGCGGGCGGCGCGCACCATGCCGGCCAGTTATGGCGCCGGCGGGCTCACCGCCTACGGCCATCTGCTGGGCGAGCACCATTACGACTGGCTGCAGCGCGAGCTGGTGCGGCCCTACTACTCCCAGGCCAACGAGCGCCTGCCCCAATACGCCACCGAGGGTGTGCTGCGCGCCCGCGTGGCCCAGATCCCCGCCATCCAGCTCCAGCTGGGCTGGACGGTGGAGGGCCTGGAGATCGACGCCGAAGACGAGGACGCCCCCGTGCAGGTGCGCGCCCACTCGTCCGGCTCGGCTGGCTCAGGCAATGCGGGCGAACTGCAGACCTGGCGCGCCGGTTACGTCGTCGGCTGCGACGGCGCCCGCTCGGTGGTGCGCGAGGCCGCCGGCATCCCGCTGGACCTCATCGTGCCGGGCCATGAGCGCCTGATGGTGCTGCTGGTCTTCCGCTCCGCCGCCCTGCACAACCTGCTGGAGCGTGCCTACCCTGGCAAGAGCTATTTCAACGTGCTGCAGCCCGAATTGCAGGGCTACTGGAAGTTCTTCGGCCGCGTCGACCTGGACGGCCCGATCTGGTTCTTCCACGCCCCGGTGCCACCCGGCACCACGCGCGACAACTTCGACTTCGCCAGCTATGTGGCCGAGGCCGCGGGTGCGCCCCTGCCCGACCTCGAGATCCAGCACATCGGCTTCTGGGACCTGCGTTTCAGCCAGGCGCGGCGCTACCGCAGCGTCCATCCGCGCAGCGGCCGGGGCGGCAGGGTCTTCATCGCCGGCGACGCCGCCCACAGCCATCCGCCCTATGGCGGCTACGGCGTCAACACCGGCTTCGAGGACGCCCGCAACCTGGGCTGGAAGCTGGCCGCCAGCCTGCAGGGCTGGGGCAATCCCGCCACCCTGCTGGACAGCTACGACCTCGAACGCCGGCCGGTCTTCAGTTCCACCGCCCGCGACTTCATCGCCCGCGCCATCGAGGCCGACCGCGATTTCCTCGCCGCCCACGACCCCCAGCGCGACCGCGCCGCCTTCGACGCGGCCTGGTCGGCCCGCGCCCAGGGCGCCGTCGGCGAGGTGCACAGCTACGAGCCTCATTACGAAGGCTCGCCCCTGACGCTGGGTGACCTGCAGGCGGTATCGGCGGACCGTGAGACCGCCACCTCAAGCGCCACCTCGGCCGGCACATCGGCCGCCTCCGTCAGCACGATCTGCAGCGCCATCGGCCGGCACAGCTTTGCCGCCCGCCCCGGCCACCACCTCGCCCCGGCTGCCCTGGCCGATGGCCGCGACGTCTACGAGGCCCTGGGCCCCGGCTACAGCCTCATCGTCACCACCACGCCCGAACGCCCCCTGAGCGCGATCGCCCCCGCTTGGCAGGCCCACGCCGCCGCCCTGGCCATGCCCCTCACCCTGATCGACGCGCCCGCCGGCTGCGAAGCCGCCCAGCGCTACGAGGCCGAGCTGGTGATGGTGCGGCCGGATCAGTTCGTGGCGTGGGTGGGCAGGTCCGAGCCGACCATCCTGCCGCCCCTGGTGCAGGCCCTGGACACGTTCGAGCCGAGCATTCAGCTCATGCGTGATCAGCCTGATTGGTCAGCCAGCCGCTAGCCCGGGCCATCCGTGCCCGGTCAATCCGCCGCAATCCTCCCCACCCTCACCACCTCGGCCCAGCGCTGGGCATCGCGGCTGATGATGTCGGCGAAGCTGGCCGGCGAGCTGGCGGGGGCAGGCACCATGCCTTGGGCGTCGAAGGCGGCAGCGAGGTCGGGTTGGCGCAGGATCTGGGTGATCTCCTGGTTCAGGCGGCTGACGATCTCGGGCGGGGTGCCCTTGGGGGCAAGCACGCCGTACCACATATCGAGGTTGCCGACGGCCAGGCCTTCCTCGGCCAGGGTGGGCACGGAAGGCAGCTGGGCCAGGCGCTTCTCGCTGCCGGTGGCCAGGGCGCGCAGCTTGCCAGCCTGGATGTGGGGCAGGGCCACGTGCACGGGCAGGAACATGAAGTCCAGCCGGCCGCCGAGCAGGTCGGTCACCGCGCCGGCCGTGCCCTTGAAGGGCACGTGCAGCATCTGGGCCTCGCCAGCTTTCTGCAGGCTCAGGGCCATGGCCAGGTGATGGGGCGTGCCGTTGCCGGGTGTGCCGTAGGTGAGGGCGCCGGGCTTGGCGCGGGCGGCGGCCAGCATCTGGGCCACGGTCTCGGCCTTCTGCACCGCCGGATTGGTGACCAGCAGCAGGGTGCCCCATGAGGTGAGGGCCACGGGCGCGAAGTCGCTCACCGGGTCGTAGCTCAGGCTCTTGAACAGGCTCTTGTTCATCACCAGGGTGTTGACCTGCACCAGCAGGGTGTGGCCGTCCGCCGGAGCGCGGGCCACCCGGTCGCTGCCGATGTTGCCGCTGGCGCCGGCCACGTTCTCCACCACCACGGCCTGGCCCAGCACCTTGGGCAGGCGGGCCGCGAGCTGGCGGCCGACGATGTCGATGCCCGTGCCCGGCGTGTAGGGCACGACCAGGGTGATGGACTTCTCCGGCCAGGCGGCAGCCCGGGCCGGCGCGCTGGCCAGCAGGGCGCTGGTGGTCGCCAGGGCCAGCATGGCGGTGGTGATGAAGGCGGCGGTGCGGCGCGTCATCAGCCCCTGCGGCTGATTCGTTGGGCCAGGGACCGAGGTGGACGATGGGGTGGCTTCGAAAGTGAAGGGCAGCGGCATGGCGGGGCGGGTGGCGGGGTGGAGGTCCAGCGCCGAAGGTGGACTTCGGGGTGATGAGCCTCATGGTCGGCGAGCGCGTAGCTGCCGACCAGCGGGCTTGCCCGCAGCACTCGCTGGATTAGTAGCCGCCCTCATCCCCGGCAAGGCGCAGGATGGTGTCGCGGAGGTGAGTGAAGCTGCGCGAACGGTTGTCCGTCAACGTCATATGGGGCGCGATGCGTCTGGCGCCCTCGCGCTTCTGATAGCCCGGCACATGGCGGCGCAATTCCGCCTCAGGCAGGGCGATGTGATCAGGGTCGCGATAGACGGCGCGTCGCGTCAGATCTGCCAGCTTGGGGTTGCCAAAGGCCTTTCCTACTGCCGGCCAATCACCCAGGAAGAAGGTTTCCAGTTCATGACAGGCCACCCGGACGATGGCATCGGGGCGACCAGCCTCGCGGCAGCGTGCAGCCAGGCTGGCCTTGACCTGTCGGCAGTCGGCGCTGTCCTGATCCCGCAGCACGATGAAGCGGGAGTTCGGCAACTGCCAATGACGCAGCTTGAGCACCATGCGCCGCTCCATGTCCTGCTTGCCATCGAAGACGATGTAGTGCGCCTGAAAGTCTGTCTGCGGCAGCAGCCGGGGCAGCCAGGATTCAAGGGCATCCTTCTCCGAAGGGCCTTCCAGCAGGAAGACCAGATGCCGCGTCATCGCGGATCAGCTCCGGAGAAGAAGCCTTCTTTCCAGAGAAAGCCCATCCGGTCCCCCTCGGCCATATAGGCCGAGAGCTGGGCATCGTCGGCAGCCCGTTGGATGCGTGTATATCCCGCCTCCTTGGCCAGCCAGAACACCTCGTCCAGCCGCGTGGCATTCAGGAAATCCGGCGAATGGGTGGAGACGAACACCTGGCCACCTCGATCGGCATAGCTTCGGAACTCCTCGCACAGATCCCAGAGCAACGAGGGGTAGAGCTGGTTTTCGGGTTCCTCGACACAGAGCAGAGGATGGGGCTGCGGGTCGTAGAGCAGCACCAGGTAGGCCAGCATCTTGATGGTGCCGTCCGATACGAAGCGTGCAAGGAAGGGATCGGCGAAGGCGCCGTCGGAGAACTTGAGCAGCACCCGACCTTCCTCGGTGGTCTTGGCATCGACGCTGGTGATGCCCGGCACGCGATGTCTAAGTCGATCCAGAATCTGGTTGAAGCACTGAGGATGTTGGCGATGCAGGTACTCCACGACCAGTGAAAGGTTCTCGCCCTCCCGGCTCAGGTGGTCTGCAAAGCCCGCCTCGACTTCGGGTCGGGCACGACTGATGTGGAAGTCGGAGAGGTGCCAGTTCTCGATCAGGTTGCCCAGCGCCACCACGGCTGGAAACCGCTCGAATTGCGCAAGGCCCTTGATGGCCAGGATGTCAGGGCTCTTGAGGGTCTGAGCTTCGCGGGTGAGCTTGCTCTCGTCTTCGACCGAATCAAGCTCGTTGGTCACTGCCTCGCCGACGCCACGCGAGAAATCCAGGAAGCGCCAGGGCTGGCCGCTGCTGCCACGCCGATAGCGCAATACCTCCCGCACCACCACGGGTCGGCCACCTTCCTCGTCGATGTGCAGTTCATAGGTGATGAGCTTGCTGCCGTGCTTCTGTCCCAGATCGGTGCGGATCTTGAGCTCGATCTCGATGGGGCCCTGAGCTCCACGGCTGCGCACCTCTTGCAGACCGCGGCTGCCACCCAGGCGGGCCAGTGCGGTAGTGACATTGCTGGCCATGGCGTCACGCAGGAATGCAAACACCGCGAACAGGGTGCTCTTGCCACTCCCGTTCGCTCCCACCAGCACACAGAAGCGTGGGATGTCCTTCATGAGCACGTCCCGGAAGGCCCGGAAGTTCTTCAGTCTGATCTGCTCGATCTGCATGTCTGGGGTTCTCCGGGCTCGAAGGCCAGGTCGCTGGGTCTGGCGCCGATTCTCGGTGAGCTGATTCAGGTGGCACGACCTATCGGCAGCAACTCCCCCCCCGCAGCGGCCAGCACGGCCTGGCTCAGGCCCTGGATCCAGGGCGTGGCGGCGCGGGCGTGGTGCCAGTGCAGGGGGAGGTCCAGCGTGCTGTGGCCGGGCACGAGTTCGACCAGGCGGCCTGCGGCCAGGTGCTCGCTCACCAGGGCCAGGGGCTGCATGCCCCAGCCCATGCCGGCCAGGGCGGCGGTGACGAAGGCCTGGGACGAGGGCACGGTGTGGCGCGGCAGGTCCACATGGCGATGGCAGAGGCGGCGCACCCAGCGGGCCTGCAGCTCGTCCTTGCTGTTGAAGACCAGGCTGGGCGCCTGGGCCAGGCTGGCCGCGCCCACGCTGCTGCCGGTACTGCCGGTCGCGCTGGACGTGGTGGACGTGCCGGTCGCGCTGTTGCCCGCCCCGAAGTGGCGCGCCATGAAGGCCGGGCTGGCCGTGGCGACGTAACGCATCGCGCCCAGGGGCTGGCTGTTGCAGCCGGCCGGCGGCCGGGCGCTGCCGGTCACCGCGGCTAGCACGGCGCCGCTGCGCAGCCATTCGCCGGTGTGGTCCTGGTCGTCCACTGCCAGTTCCACCAGCACCGGAGCCTGGGCCGCGTAGGTGGCCAGGGCGGGGGCGAACCAGGTGGCCAGGCTGTCGGCATTCACGGCGATGGGCAGGCGCAGGCGCGGCGGTGGCGGCAGGGCCGTGCCGCCCTTGGCGCCCGGGCCGGCGTCATCACCCGGCTCGCCGGCCAGTTGGGGCAGGGCGCCGTGCAGGTCCTGCTCCAGCAGGCGCACATGGTCGAGATGCAGGCAGAGGCGCCGGCCGGTCTCGGTGGGCAGACAGGGCTGACCGCGGATCACCAGCGCGCAGCCCACCTTCTCCTCCAGCCCGCGGATGCGCTGCGACACCGCCGAGGGCGTGACATGCAGGGCCAGGGCGGCGCGGTCGAAGCTGCCTTCGCGGATCACCGCGGCCAGGGCGTGCAGGGCGGCGTAGTCGAGCATGGGGTGGGTCGGGTGGCGCGTCGTCGATTCAGTCTGGCTTCATCAGCCTTAGAAGATTGAGTTTGTCTTTCCTGAAGCGGACTGGCAAGCTGGCCGCCATGAACGAGATGACGATGCTGGTGATGACCACCGTCCCCCCAACGGGCGGCGCCGGCCTGCCGATGATGGGTCTGCAGGCGATTGGCCAGGGCCTGGCCCTGGGGCTGGGGCTGATCGTGGCGATCGGTGCGCAGAACGCCTTCGTGCTGCGCCAGGGCCTGCGGCGCGAGCATGTGGGCAGCGTGGTGCTGTTCTGCGCCCTGAGTGATGCGGCCCTCATCGCCGCCGGCGTGCTGGGCATGGCCCAGGCCCTGGGCGAGCGGCCGCAGCTGGCGCGCCTGCTGGCCCTGGCCGGCGCGGGCTTTCTCGCGGTCTATGGCTGGCGGGCGCTGCGCCGCGCCCTGCAGGTGCAGCAGCTGGATGCCGGCGCGGCCGGTTCCGGCGGTTCATCCACGGGCCGCGTGCCGCGGGCTGCGGTGCTGGCCCAGGCGGCGGCCTTCACCCTGCTCAACCCGCATGTCTACCTCGACACCGTGCTGCTGGTGGGCAGCATCGGTGCGCAGCAGCCGCCGGCGCTGCAGGGCTGGTTCATCGCCGGCGCCTGCGCCGCCAGCGCCCTGTGGTTCAGCGGCCTGGGCCTGGGCGCCCGCTGGCTGGCGCCCCTGCTGGCCCGGCCGCGCGCCTGGCAGATCCTCGACGGCCTCATCGGCCTGACCATGGCCACCCTGGCCCTGCTGCTGCTGCGCCATGTCTGGGCGGGGTTCTGATCCAGGGACGGCCGCTCCGTGTACCACCATCCATGTACCACCACCCTTTGCACCGCCTGGACGACCCCGCCGCCCTGGCCGCCCTCATTGCCGACCATCCCCTGGGCGCCTGGGTGGTCCAGGGTGAGGGGGAAGGTGAGGGCGCGGCCGGCCTCATCGCCAACGATCTGCCCTTCGTGCTGCGACGCGAGCCCGGCCAGCCCGACGGCCTGATCGGCCACCTGATTGGCCACGTCGCCCGCGCCAACCCGGTGTGGCGCGCCCTGCCCGAGCGGGGGATGGCCGGCACGGCGACGGCCGGCGCCCCCTGCGTCGTCATGTTCCGCGGCCCGCAGGCCTACATCAGCCCGCGCTGGTACCCGGGCAAGGCCGAACATGGCCGTGTCGTGCCCACCTGGAACTACGCCGCCGCTCATGTGCACGGCCAGGCCCAGGCAGTGCACGACCCGCTCTGGCTGCGCGCCATGCTCGACGCCCTGACCCAGGCGCAGGAGGCCGACCCGCAGTTGGCCGGCCGCCCCTGGCAGGTGACCGACGCCCCGCCCGACTACCTCGCCGCCCTGCAGGCCGCCATCGTCGGCATCGAGATCACCATCACCCGCATCGAAGGCCGCCTCAAGGCCAGCCAGGACGAAGCCTGGGCCGACCGGCAAGGCACGGTCACCGGCCTGCGGCAGATGCCGGCGCGGGCCGGGGAGGCTGCGGCCGTGGCGGCGCTGGTGGCGGGGGCGATGGAGGCGGGTGGCGCGTGAGCCACTCTGAGGCGCCTGGGCGCCGCCTGGCGGCCCGCCGAATCACCCCACAGGCCTGGGCCCGTGGTCATGGCTCGCACTTCACGCCGATGACTTCGTTGAACTGATTGGGTGGCCAGGCTGTGGCGCGCCACAGATAGGTCCCGGGGCCGATGAACCGCATTTCCCACTCGCGCATGTTGTCTGGGATATTGGCGAGTTCCGGGCCATATCGGATGACGAGCACATTCACCGACGAACGCATGACGCTGGCCGTGTATTGCCTGACCTTCTGCCCGGTCCCGATCTGCCAGTCCCGGTCGTTCATGAAAGTCAGCGTCTTGCCATCCTTGGCCAGTTCCAGACGCTGGTGCAGGTTTTCGGATCGGCAGCCGAACTGGTAGTTGGTGCTCTCCGCCCAGACACCATTCAAGAGCGTGCGGTCGAAATCCTGGGCCATGACCACCTGAGTGGTGAAAAGCAGGGCCAGGATGCTGAGGTTGATGGTTCTCTTCATGGGTTTCCCTGTGACTTGGGTGATGGATGGATCTGAGGATGGAATTCCTATTGCCTTGAAGACTCCAGGCGGACGGCATAGGGCGGTGTGCTGGAGGCGATCCGGAAGGCCGGGGTGGCCTGCGCAAAATCACGCAGGCCCTGCGCCCCGGACGATGAATCCTCCCAGCGAGTGATGAATGGCATTTGACGGAAGCCGTCCGGACGGTAGAGAAATTGAAGGCTGATCTGGATGATGTGGTCGTCGGCGTCCAGGGGATTCCTGAAGGGAAACACCACCTGCCGGGTGATCCTCAATTCAAAATGTTCACCCTGGCCCCAGTCATAGATGCCGGACTCGAACAAGAGGGCATCACCATAAGGTGTCAACAGCTCGACCTCGTAGGGAAAGTTCCGGCGGAATCGGGTCATGTGATCCAGCGCCTGCTCGGGCGTCAAGGCCGAGAGATCGTCCGTGAGGCCGCTGAAGCGGATGAAGTCCTGTCTGACCTGGTGGGCGAGATCGGCTGGACGGTGGCGATGGAATCCGACGGCCACGATCAAGGCCATGCCGATGGCAAGACTGACCAGAGCGAGGCGGCGACGTGAATCTGGGATCTTCATGCGGTTGCGGGTGCAGTGGCATGCACCCTGCTTGGGCGTTGCTGGGCAGGTGGTGGCCGGCAGCTTGGTGGATTGGCCGGCTTGCCTTGCCCGGTCCAGCCTGCCTTGCCCAGTCCATTCTGTGAGGCGGGTACCGGTGTGCCAACAGGCACTTGCCATGAGCAGTTGCGCCCACTCCAGCGGTCTGCGACCAGGCTCGGGGCAGTTCGAGTCCGAGCCAGGACACGCACGAGCCAGGCCGGTGCGGCGGCTCGGCTCGCAGGGGTGACCCAGAGCAGACACCACGGATCGAGGGGGGACGAGCGTTGCGCCAGGGTTGCCGGCTTGGCAAGCCTCAGGCCCTGATGGATACTGTATATCCATACAGTTTCGGAGCATGTCGCCATGTCCGCCGTCCTGGGATGGGGTGACCCGGCCGGGCTGGCGGGGCAGGCCCCTTCTTCCCTTTCTTCACTCCCTTCTGCCCTCCACCCTTCCCTGGACGCTCCGTCCGATCTGCTCGAACGTCTGCCGGCCGGGCTGGATGCGGCGCTGTGGCGGGGCAGCGACCTAGGGCGCAGCGGCACGCCGGTGTGGTCCTCGGGCTTTGCGGCGCTGGACCAGGAACTGCCCGGGGGCGGCTGGCCCACGCGCAGCCTGACCGAGCTGCTCACCTCGCAGCCGGCGGTGCTGGAGTGGCGGCTGCTGGGGCCGGCCCTGGCCGTCTGGCTGGCGGCGACCCAGGCCCGGCTGCGTGCGCCTGGGACTGGGGTTGGTGCTGGTGCCGGATCAGGCCGCGGGGGGGCGGGGCGGGGTCTGCGTGCCGCCGCCGGGCGTCTGCCGGGGGCGGGGGCCAAGGCTGCGGCGGATTCGAGCGGAGCCGACGGCACCGGGCTGCGGCGCCTGACCGGGCCGGAGTCGGCGTCGGCCCTGGGCGGCGCCGCGTCGCGGCCGGCCCGTCTGGCCCAGCCGGGAGCGGCTGTCGCGCCGGGGCAGATCGTGCTGGTGGGGCCGCCGCGCACGCCGCATCTGCCGGGGCTGGCCCAGCTGGGGCTGGACGAGCGGCACTGGGTGTGGATCCAGGCCCAGACGCCGGCCGAGCGGCTGTGGTGCACCGAGCAGCTGCTCAAGGCCGGGGGCAGCGGGGTGCTGCTGAGCTGGCTGCCGCAGGCGCGGCCGGAGCAGATCCGCCGCCTGCAGCTCTGCGCCCAGGCCTTTGACGGGCCGGTCTTTCTCTGCCGGCCGCTGGCGGCGCGGCACGAGGCCTCGGCCGCGCCGCTGCGCCTGCAGGCCGGCCTGGGGTCGGACTGGGCGCTGCGGGTGCAGCTCTTCAAGCGCCGCGGCCCGGCCCACGAGGGCTGGCTGAGCCTGCCCGCCGTGCCCGGCCGCCTGGCCACGGTGCTCAGCCCGCGGGGCCTCGCGCCCACCCGCCTGCGCGAGGAGCGCGAGGCGCGTGACGCCCGTCTGGGGAGCGCCGAGCGCGGGTTGCGCCCGCCGCGCCGGCCGGTGCCCGCGGTTGAGGCCGCAGCCCAGCCTACTCCATCCCTTGCCGAACCGGAGGTCGCTCTTGATGTGGTGGGTCGCCCTGCTCGTCCAGCCGCCGTCGCCGCCTCATCAGGCCCCGAGCGCGCTTGAGGCCCTGGTGGCTGAAGGTGCCCCGGGGGCGGCGGCGTCCGTGGCGGCTGATGACGCAACCACGGGCGAGCGCCTGCGCGGCCTGGCGCTGTGGGCGCTGCAGTTCACCCCGCGGGTCAGCCTGATGGCGGCCGAAGGGGCGCTGCTGATGGAGCTGGCCGCCAGCCTGCGCCTCTTCGGTGGCCGGCGCGCCCTGCATGAGCGCCTGGTGCACGAGGCCCATGAGCTGGGCGCCAGCCATCTGGCCTGGGCGCCCACCCGCCTGGCCGCCCTGGTATTCGCCCGCGCCGGGGTGGGGCGGCTGGACGAGCTGGTGAACGCCATGATGGCGGGCAGCGGGGCGGAGGCGGTCTCCGGTGGAATGGCTGGCGGGAAGGGGGATGCCCACGCCGCCGCCGCGGCCCACCCCGAGCGTAGCGAGCGCCTGATGGCCCGCCTGGCCGAGCGCCTGGACCGTCTGCCCATGGGCCTGCTGCCCGCCGTCCAGCCCCATGCCGAGCTGCTGGCGCGCATGGGCTGCCGCACCCTGGGCGATCTGCGCCGGCTGCCGCGCGGCGGGCTGGCGCGACGCTTCGACGCCGCCCTGTTGCAGGGCCTGGACGAGGCCTATGGCCTGGTGCCCGAGGCGGCCACGTGGTTCAGCCTGCCCGAAGGGTTCACCGCCCGGCTGGAGCTGCCGGCGCGGGTGGAACTGGCCGCCGCCCTGCTGTTCGGCGCCCGCCGCCTGCTGCTGCAGCTCTGCGGCTGGCTGGCCGCGCGCCAGGCGGGCGTCACCGCCTTCACCCTGGCCTGGCGGCATGACGCCCTGCGCGCCCGTGCGGCGGGGGAGGGCGGCTCGCTCAGCCTGCGCACCGCCGCGCCCAGCCGCGACCTCGAACACCTCTGCCGCCTGCTGGCCGAACACCTGGCCCGGGTGCAGCTGGCCGCCCCGGTGGGTGAGCTGCAGCTGGTGGCCGACGAGGTGCAGCCGCTGGCACTGCGCAGCGCCAGCCTGCTGCCGGACGATCCGCTCGGCCAGGCCGCCGCCGAGTCCCTGCCCCTGGTGCTGGAGCGCCTGGCCGCCCGCCTGGGCCCGCAGCGGGTGCTGCGCCCCGAGCGCCTGGACGACCACCGCCTGGAATGGATGCAGATGTGGCGCCCGGCGGCGCCCCCGCCTGCCTCGTCGTCATCCCCATCCGCATTCGTCGGCACGCCCACCCGCTGGCCCCTGGCCGGCGCCCGCCCGGACTGGCCCGAGCCCACCTGGGTGCTGCCCGAGTCCCTGCCCCTGGCCACCCGCGGCCACCGCCCCCTGCACCAGGGCGCGCTGCTGCTGCTGAGCGGCCCGCACCGGGTGGAAGGTGGCTGGTGGCACCGCCTGGACGAGGCACCGGGGCGCGGGCCACAGCCGGGCGAGGGGCGTGGGCAGGCGCTGCCGGCGGCACCCGAGGGCGCTGCGGCGGAGCGGGCCGGCGAGCCGGCACCGGGTGGCCGGACGGGCGAAACCTCTCCCCATGACCGTACCGGCCCAGCCCCGTCGCATGGCCGTACCGGCCCAACCTCTCCCCATGGTCGTACCGGCCATGTGCAACGCGACTACTGGCTGGCGCTGAGTGAACACGCCGGGGCCTTGTGGATCTTCCAGGAGCGCCTGGCCGAGGACCAGACCGCCTGGTTCCTGCACGGCGTGTTCGGCTGAGACGCGGAGCGTGAGCTAGCCATGTCCGCGCCGGCCTCATCCTCGTCATCCCCATCGCCCAGCGCGGCCACAGCCGCTGCTGCCGCCGCGCTGCGGCTGCCGGCCTATGCCGAGCTGCGCTGTGTCTCCAACTTCAGCTTTCTCACCGGGGCGAGCCATCCGGAGGAACTGGTCGAGCGCGCCGTCACCCTGGGCTACAGCGCCCTGGCGCTGACCGATGAATGTTCAGTGGCCGGCGTGGTGCGGGCCCACAGCGCCCTGAAGACCCTGGCGCGCGAGGCCGAAGCGGCCGGCCGCCCACCACCGGCGCTGCAGTTCATCGTCGGCGCGCAGTTCGTGGTGCGGGCGGAGGAGGAGGCTGGCGACCTGGCGGCGAGCGACATCGCCGTCAGCCCCGGCGACGCCGACCCGGCCGAGGCCGCCATCCCGCCCTTCCATCTCATCGTGCTGCCCGGCGACCTGGCGGCCTATGGCCGGCTCTGCCAGCTCATCACCCGGCTGCGGCGGCGTGCGCCCAAGGGCAGTTATCTGCTGCGCCGGGCTGATCTGGAGGATGGTGGGGCGGCGGCTGAACTGGGCAGCGACC
>JBJOKP010000002.1:0-19298 GCA_046046045.1 Pseudomonadota bacterium
AGGGCCCAGGCCCAGGTGCACAGGGCCGAGGGCAGGCGCACGGCAAATTCGTTGACGCCGAAGAGGCTCAGGCTGCTGGCCTGCAGCCAGTAGACGCCGATGGGCTTGTCGAAGCGGTCGTTGCCGTTCAGCGTGGTGTGCAGCCAGTCACCGCTGGTCACCATCTCGCGGCTGGCCTCGCTGAAGGCCCCTTCGTCCACGTCGAACAGCGGCGCGCGGCCCAGGCCCAGCAGGCAGACCAGCAGCAGGGCCGCGGCCCAGAGCCAGAACTGGCGCGTCTCCTCGGCCTGCCAGCCCGGCGCAGCACCGGCCAGCGTGCCGCTGCCGGTGTTGGTCACCGGGCGCAGATGGCGCGGCGCGGCCGAGCCGGAATCGACGGGCCCGCTCATGAGGCTTCAGGCGCCGGGATGCGCCGTGACGCCGGAGCCGCCGGCATTGCCGGCCGGCAGGTGCATGGCCCCGCCCGGCTGGGCCGCCGCCCCGCCGCTGGCCCAGGCCGGGGTCTGCAGGCCCGGCCGGCTGCCGGTGGGGCCGAATTCCTCGCGCACGTGGTAGGGCTGGGCGTAGCGGCCGCCGTAGTAGATGCGGATCAGCAGTTCGGCCAGCACGCCGGTGGTGAGGAACTGCAGGCCGCCCATGACGCAGAGCATGCCCAGGGTGAGCAGGGGCCGGGTGCCGATGTCCTGGCCCAGCAGCTTGAGCACGCCCAGGTAGGCCAGGATGGCCGCGCCCGCGCCGCCCACCATCAGGCCCAGCACGCCGAAGAAATGGCCCGGCCGCACGGCAAAGCGCTGGAAGAAGCTCACCGCCAGCAGGTCGACCAGCACGCGGAAGGTGCGCGAGATGCCGTATTTGCTGGCCCCCGCGGTGCGGGCATGGTGGCGCACCGGCATCTCGGCCATGCGCGCCGGCGAGGTGACGGTGGACAGCCAGGCCGGGATGAAGCGGTGCATCTCGCCGTACAGCCGCACCTGGTGCAGCACGCTGGCGCGGAAGGCCTTCAGGCTGCAGCCCAGGTCGCGGAAGGGCAGGTCGGTGATGTCGCGGATCAGCTTGTTGGCGATCTTGCTGGGCACCTTGCGCAGGAAGAGCCCGTCCTGGCGCTTGCGGCGCCAGCCGGCCACGATGTCCATGTCGTCCACCAGCAGGCGCTTGACCAGCACGGGGATGTCGCGCGGGTCGTTCTGCAGGTCGCCGTCGAGGGTGACGATGACGTCGCCCTGGGCGGCGTCGATGCCGGCCTGCATGGCGGCGGTCTGGCGGAAGTTGCGCGCCAGCAAGAGCACGCGCACATGCGGGCCGGTGGTCTTGGCGACCTCGCGCAGGCGCGCGCCGGTGCCGTCGCGGCTGCCGTCGTCCACCACGATCAGTTCCCAGGGCTGG
This sequence comes from Pseudomonadota bacterium, assembly GCA_046046045.1. Taxonomy (GTDB): domain Bacteria; phylum Pseudomonadota; class Gammaproteobacteria; order Burkholderiales; family Burkholderiaceae_C; genus Sphaerotilus. Next base: position 1,384 of record JBJOKP010000002.1, read on the forward strand.
GGATAGTTCGCCAGGGCCGCCTGCACGGCCGCCACCATGTTGGCGGCGTTGTCGATCTCGTTGTACATGGGCACGACCACCGAGAGGCGGTGGGCGGGCATGTCGACCAGGGCGGCGCGCACGGCGGCGTCGTAGTCGATCTCGGTGTCGGTGTCGTGCATGGCAGCAGCGGAATCAGGAAGAGCGGGAGTGGCGGCCGGACCGCGGGTGGCGGGCCAGGGCGCAGGGGCTGGATTGCACCACGGCCGGCCGACCGCTGGCTTGCGTCTGGGCGCAGGGGCGGGGCGGCGTTCAGGCGTTCAAGGTTCAGGCGTTCAAGGATTTGGCGGGCGGCGGCGAACCTCGCCGCCGAGGACGAAGCGGGTCCAGAGCGCGGCCAGGGCGGCCGCGGCCAGGCCGGTCGCCACCCACAGGGCGTGGACGGCCAGGGCGGCGGCCGCCACCTCGGCCACCGGCACGCGCAGGCCCGAGGACGTGCCGGCATGCCAGGCCGCACCGGCCCAGACCCCGGCCTCGTAGGTGCCCAGGCCGGCGGGGCCCTGCAGCGGCATGAGGGCGCCGAGTTCACCGCCCAGGGCGCCGCGCAGGCCGGCCGGCAGGTCCATCACGCCCAGGGCCACCAGCAGGCCACCCACCACCACCAGGCGCAGCGACCAGTTGGTGATGGCATAGACCCAGGACGAGACGCCGCTGCGCCGCGCCGCCACGGCCTGCAGGATCTTGCCCAGCACCCGGCCGACCGTGCGCCAGGCCTTGCCCGCACGGCCCGGCGGCAGGTCCGTGGCCGGCGGCTCCAGGTGCTGGGCATCCACGTGCAGCCGGGCCGCCAGGCGCTGGATCAGCGCCGGCAGGGCCACGGCCAGGATGAGGGCCAGGGCCAGGGTCGCACCCAGGGCCAGCGGCCAGGCCAGGGGCAGGAAGAGGCCGACCGCCAGCAGGCCGAGCACCGCCAGGTCCTGCAGGCGCAGCCAGAGCAGGCTGTGCAGGGCCTCGGCCAGCGAGACGCCCCAGCTGCGGTGCAGCCACCAGGCGTAGCCGGCCTCGCCGGTGCGCAGGGGCAGCAGCAGCACGGCGGCGTTGTGCAGCAGGGCCAGACGCAGGCAGGCGCCCAGGCTGGCCCCCGTGCGTGGCCGCCATTCGGCGCGCAGGCGGGCGGCGCGCAGGGCATGGCTGGCCAGCACGCCGGCCGAGCCGGCGATCCAGGCCCACAGCGGCACCTGGGCCGCGGCCTGACGGAACTGGTTGAAGTTGACGCCCGCCAGCAGGAGCACCATGACCACCGCACTGAACGCCAGGCCCAGCCAGGCCATCAGGCGCTTGCGGCGGCGGCCGGCCTCGGCGCTCGTGGTGCCGTCGGGGGTGGCGCCTGGCGTGACGTCACTCATCGGGCAGCCTCGCCGTCCGCGGGCAGGGACCGCCAGCGCAGCACGGCACCGACGAGGCCCAGGCCGGCCAGCAGCAGATCCAGCGGCCGGGCCAGCGGGTAGTCGCCCCGGCCGATCAGCAGGTCGCGCACGAAGAAGGCGGCCAGCACGGCGGTGAGCAGGGTCAGGGCCAGCTGGCCACGCCGGCCGCCCAGCCAGCGGGCGAAACGGCCGCCATCCCGGTCCGCCAGGGCCACGGCCGCGAGGCCGGCCAGCAGGCCCAGGCCGGCGCCGGCACTGATATCACTGGGCCAGTGGGCCGCCACGGCCACGCGCGACAGCGCCACCAGTCCCGCCAGGGCGAAGCAAGCGGCAGCCAGCAGCCAGCCGCGTCCGCGCGAAGCGACCGGGGCCCCAGCGCCCGCCGCCATCCGTCCGTCGGTCCCCGGCACCATCACCAGCGCCAGCAGGGTGGCCAGGGTGAAGGCAGTGAGGCTGTGGCCCGAGGGCAGGGAGTGGCGCGTCAGGGCCTCGCCGATGAGGTGGAAACTGCCCGGTTCCAGCACCGCAGGCGGGCGCGGCGTGGCCAGCAGGCGCTTGGGCAGGTGGGTGATCAGGCCGCCCACAGGCAGGGACCAGAGCAGGGCCGCCGCCAGGCGCAGGCTGGCGGGATCGCGCCCGCGCCAGACCGTGAGCAGCAGCAGCACGCCGCTGGTGGCCAGGCCCAGTTCGCTGGCCCAGGACCAGGCCAGGTCGGTGGCCGGCGCCGCCGTGTTCAGGGCCTGGTTGAGCGCCAGGAAGACCGCCCGGTCCGTGCCCGCGAGCCGCAGCCAGGCGGCCAGCGCCAGCAGCAGCAGGGCCGGCAACAGGGCCGACAGCAGAGCCACATGCCCGATCACCCGCTGGCGGGTGGCGCCATGCGGCGGCGCGCCAGGGGGCGCGTGCGAGGGGATGGGTGCAGGGGCGGAGTTCAAGGGGGCGCGGATTTTATCGGCGCGCCTCGGAACCTCCGGTCGGCCGGTTCCGGGGCATGTTGCGGCGCAACATCCACACCGGCCTGTCGGTGACCGGCATCACGGAAGCCGCCGGGCAGGCTGCCTAGAGTGCGACCCGCGCCGCCGTCGCGGTCAGGCCAGCACCGCCGCGGTGCCAGTCGTCACCTTCCAACAGATCACGGAATTCCCATGTCCCTGCGCACTTCCCTGCTTGTCCCGACCGCCCTGGCCCTGGCCACCCTGATCGCCCCCGCGGCCCAGGCCCAGGGCTGGCAGTTCCTGCCCATCCTGAACGATCCCACGTTCAAGCTGGAGCCCACCCTGGCGCTGACCGGCAACCAGATCAAGCCCGACCAGGGCAGCAGCCGCGACGCCTGGGGCCTGGACGCCAACTTCAACTGCGGCCTGGTGCAGACGCCCGACAAGCGCGTGCGCACCCACATCAACCTGGGCTCGTCGGACGAGGGCGGCGTGAAGACCACCAGTTTCGAGCTCTCGCCGCGCTACACCGTGCCCATGGGCCAGGGCCTGTCCCTGGGCGCCGGCCCCAGCCTGGCCCTGTTCAAGGTCGAGGCCGCGGGCACCAGCCGCACGCTGAGCGGCATCGGTGCGGCCGCCGGGATCAATTTCCGCCAGGGCGCCTTCTATGCCGGGGCGGACCTGCGGGTGCACGCCACCAGCGCCAAGCAGGGCACGGACCTGGATCCGGTGACCGTGGGCTTCAAGGTCGGCATGAACTTCTTCTGATCCTGTCCCGCGGGTCCGCGGGCGAGGACGGGCCTCAGCCCGCCTCGTCCTCCAGGGCGCGCTGGGCGGCCAGGCGCCACTCCGGGCCGTCATGGGCCTGGTCCTGGGCCTGGCAGGCCCAGAGCGCCAGCCAGAGCTCGGGGTCGTGGCGCTGCACGCCGGCGGCGCGCAGCTCGGCCCAGGTGGGCAAGGGCCGGCGACCGGCGTCCACCCTGGGCGCCACGGCGAGGCGGGCGATGTCCAGCAGGTGTTCATGGGCGGCCGGATCGGCATCCACCTCGCCCTCGCCCGCGCCGGCCGGCAGGGCCGCGTCGGCCATGGCCACGGCCAGCAGGGTGGCGGCATGGGCCAAGGTGAATTCGGTCAGCGCGGCCTCGCGTTCGGCAGCATCGGCCTCGATGTAGTCCAGCAGGCGGCGCAGGGACTGGGCCGCCACCAGCAGGCGCAGCACCAGCATGTCGCCCTCGCGCAGGTAGCGCCGGGCGGCATCCCGCGCCAGGTGTTCGAGCAGATCGTCCAGGGTGGGCCCGGTGTGGCTGGCCGCCTGCTCGACCAGGGCGCTGACCAGTTCGTCCAGATCGGCGCCGGCGGCCGCGGCACGCAGGGCCAGCACGATGACCGGCTCGACCGCCGGGAGCTGGGTGGGCCACGCGGCCTCATCCCCGGGCAGATCGTCTGCCAAGGCGTCGGCTGCGTCCTGATCGGCGGCGGAGGCGGCATCAGCGTCGTCGTCGGCCTCGTCCTCATCGTCCAGGGTCACGCCCTCGTCCAGCGCGGTGTAGGCGCAGACCCAGAAGGCCAGGGCATCGGCCAGTTCGCCGGCATGGCCGGCCTCCAGGGCCGTGACGGTGCGCACCAGGCCCAGAAAGCCGGCCGAGGCCAGGCCGGGCCAGAGCCTGGGAAGCACCTGGCCGAGCACGGCGGCCGCGCCCTCCTGGGCCAGCCATTCCCGCATCAGGCCGCGCAGGGCCGGCCAGGCGTCGAGGTCGCCCAGGGCCTGGGTCCAGGCCTCGCCGGCCGGCCAGGCGTCCACCGGCGGGGCAGCGTCCTGCAGGCTGGCGGCCTCGGCGGCCACCTCGTCCAGGCGTGCATCCGCCGCGCCCAGGCTGGCCAGGGCGACCAGGCCCAGCGGCCAGGGGTTGGCAGCGCCCTGGAGATCCACCGGGGCGTGGGCCGCCGCCTGGTCGAGCAGGCGGCGCAGGGTGGCGTGGGTGGACAGGGCGACGGCGCTCATGCGGCGCTCCCGGCCGTTGCGGCGGTGGCGCTGGCATAGCCGCGCAGCGCGGCCTCCAGCGCATCGATGAAACAGGCCGCCACGTCGAAACCGGTCTGGTCGGTGATCTCCTGGAAGCAGGTCGGGCTGGTCACGTTGATCTCGGTGAGGCAGTCGCCGATAACGTCCAGGCCCACCAGCAGCAGGCCGCGCGCGGCCAGCGTGGGCCCCAGGGCCTCGGCGATCTCGCGCTCGCGCGGGCTGATGGCCATGGCCACGCCCTTGCCGCCCGCGGCCAGGTTGCCGCGCACCTCGCCGCCTTGCGGAATGCGCGCCAGCACGTGGGGGATGGGCCGGCCGCCGATGACGAGCACGCGCTTGTCGCCCAGGCTGATGGCGGGCAGGTAGCGCTGCACCATCACGGTCTGGGCGCCGTCGCGGTTGAGGGTCTCGATGATGGCGCCCAGGTTCAGGCCGTCGGCACCGACGCGGAAGATGCCGCTGCCACCCATGCCGTCGAGCGGCTTGAGGATGATGTCGCCGTGTTCGGCATGGAAGGCGCGGATGGCCACCGGATCGCGCGTCACGATGGTCGGCGCGATGACCTCGGGGAACTCGAGGATGGCCAGCTTCTCGGGGTGGTCGCGCAGCGCGGCGGCCTTGTTGAAGACCTTGGCGCCTTCCCGCTCGGCCTGGCCCAGCAGGTGGGTGGCGTAGAAATATTCGCTGTCGAAGGGCGGGTCCTTGCGCATGATGACCGCGCCGACATCGGCCAGGGCCACGTCAGCCACCGCATCGACGAGGTACCAGGCGCTGTGGTCATGCGCCTTCGGGTCATGGGCCGGATCGAGGCGCAGGCGCTGCGCGCCCCGCGCCGTGACCCGCCCGCCGCGCTGCCAGACCAGCTGGCCGGGCTCGCAGGCGATGAGGCCATGACCGCGCCGGGCCGCCTCGCGCATCATGGCGTAGGTCGAATCCTTGTAGGTCTTGAAACTGGCCAGCGGGTCGGCGACGAAGAGGATGTCCATGGCAGAGCCTGTCAGGAGGAGGCTGGATCGGTGCGGGTGGCGCGTGCAGGGGCCCGGGGCGGGCCAACTAGCCCTGGCGGGCCGCGGCAGGCCTCAGCGGCCCGGGGCGGGCGAGTGTTGCACAGCCCCCGCCAGCACGCTGGCCAGCGCCCCCGCCACCACGCCCCAGAAGGCCGAGGACACGCCCAGCAGCTGCACGCCCGAGAGAGTGACGAGGAAGGTGATGAGGGCGGGCTCGCGCCAGCGCACCTCGGCCACCGCCGCGGCCAGGCCGCCGGCGATGGCGCCCAGCAGGGCCAGGCCGGCGACGGCCAGCACCAGGGCTTTCGGAAAGGCCGCCAGCAGGGCCACGACCGCGCCGCCGGCCAGGCCCATCAGCGCATAGAACAGGCCGGCCATGACCGGGGCGGTGTAGCGCCGCGCCGGATCTTCATGCGCCTCGCGGCCCATGCAGATGGCCGCGGTGATGGCGGCCAGGTTGAAGCTGAAGCCGCCCCAGGGCGCCAGCACCAGGTTGAGCAGGCCGGTGAAGCCCACCACCGGCGAGACCGGGATGTCGGCATAACCGGCGGCGCGCTGGGCCGCCACGCCGGGCAGGTTCTGCGAGGCCATGGTGACGACGAAGAGCGGCAGGGCCAGGCCCATGGTGGCGCGCCAGCTGAACTCGGGGCTCACCCACACCGGCGCCGGCCAGGGGATGACCAGGCCCGCCAGGTGCAGCCGGCCCTGGAGGGCGGCGATGGCCAGGCCGGCCAGCAGCACCACCGGCACGGCGTAGCGCGGCCAGGCGCGCCGGCCCAGCAGGTAGACCAGCAGCATGCCGCCCACCAGCAGGGTGTCGCTGGCCAGGGCGGCGAAGGCATCCAGCGCGAAGCGGCACAACACGCCCGCCAGCAGGGCCGCGGCCAGGGGCTGGGGGATGCGGTCCATCAGGCGCTCGAAGGCCTTCGAATAACCGGCCAGGGCGATCAGGCCGCCGCAGAGCATGAAGGCACCCACCCCTTCGGCCAGGCTGAGACCGCCGGCCGTGGCCGCCGCCGCCACAAGGGCCGCGCCGGGCGTGGACCAGGCGGTGAGGATGGGCCGGCGCCAGCGCAGGCTGAGCCCGGCGCTGGAGATGGCCATGCCCAGGCCCAGGGCCAGCAGCCAGGAGGCCAGCTGGGCATCGCTGGCGCCCAGGGCCCGCGCGGCCTGGAAGACCAGCACCACCGAGCTGGTGTAGCCCACCAGCACGGCGACGAAGCCGGCCACCACGGCGGGCAGGGCCAGGTCGCGGCTGAAGCGGCGAGGCGCCCGCGGTTCGGCAGCGCCGGACGCCGCCATCAGAAGGTGAAGCCGGCTTCGGCCTGCACGCCGCCGACCTCTTCGAGCAGGCGGGCCAGGGGGGTGAGCACGCTGTAGCGCATGGCCACGTGGTGGGCCTGGCGCCAGACGCGCGGCAGGTCGGCCAGGTAGCCGTCCTTGCCGTCGCGGTGCCAGAGGCGGCAGAAGATGCCCAGCACCTTGAGGTGGCGCTGCAGGCCCATCCATTCGACGTCGCGCCAGAAGCTGCCGAAATCGTCCGGCACCGGCAGGCCGGCCTTGCGGGCCTGGCTCCAGTAGCGCGCCGCCCAGTCGATCTGCACCGCCTCGTCCCAGTCCACGTAGGCGTCGCGCAGCAGCGAGACCAGGTCGTAGCTGATGGGGCCCCAGACGGCGTCCTGGAAGTCCAGCACACCGGGCTGGCCGCCCGGCTGATCCGGCTGGACCATGAGGTTGCGGCTGTGGAAGTCGCGGTGCACCAGCACGCAGGGCTGGGCCAGGCAGGTCTGCAGGATGGCCTCGACGGCGCGGTCCAGGCCCTGCTGCTGCCGGTCGCTGAGGGTGCGGCCGTGGTGGCGCGCGATGTACCAGTCGGGGAAAAGCTGGATCTCGCGTGCCATCAGCGCCCGGTCATAGGCCGGCACCTGACCCTGGGCGGCCAGGCTGCCGGCCTGCAGGCGCACCAGGCCGGCCAGGGCGTCGCGCCACAGGCCGTCGGCGCGTTTCAGGTCAGCCGGCTGGGCCAGGTTGAGGCCACCGAGTTCGGCCAGGTAGGTGGTGCTGCCCAGGTCGTCCAGCAGCATGAAGCCCAGTTCCTGCTGCCAGGCCTGCACCCGCGGCACGCGGACGCCGGCAGCCTGCAGCAGGCCGGCCACCTGCACGAAGGGGCGGCAGTCCTCCTGGGCTGGCGGGGCGTCCATGAGGATGTGGCTGCGGCCGTCGGCTCCGTCCAGGCGCAGATAGCGACGGAAGCTGGCGTCGGCGCTGGCCGAGCGCAGGCTGGCGGCGTCCAGGCCCAGGGCCGGGTCGAGGCTGGCCAGCCAGTCGCGGCAGGCAGCGCCGCGGGCCGGGTCGGCCCACTGGACAGGGGTGGCCGGTGCGGCGGGGGAGGAGGGAGCGGCAGAGGTGTTCACGGCGGGGCAGGATGCGCCGCTCCGCGCCCCGGCGGCGGCGCGGCCGGTCGCCGGAGGGCGCATGAAATAATGATCTGGCGGCAGTTTAGCGAGGCAGCCCGGCCCGCTCCCGCGCTCGGAGCCCGCCCCGGCAACAGCCTGCCGACGCCTCCGCGGCCGGTCTGGGTCGGCCCAACCCGGCTGGTCCCCTGGCCCGCCGGCACCGTCTGCAGCACCCACCCCCTCCGCCCTGCCTCGTCCCAGTCCGACGCCCTGCCTTGAGCCTGCCCGCCCGCCGCCACCGCACTTCGGCCCTGTTCCCGGGGGGCGTCGGGCCTTGCCCGCCAGACCTGGGCCTGCGCCAGTTGATCCGGCAGATGGCCGCGGCAGGCTGCTGCGGCCTGCTGGCTGGCGCCCCGCTGGCCCAGACCACCGCCACGTCCGGCGACAGCCCGACGGCTGCTCCCACCGGCAGCCCTACCCGCCGCATCGAGCTGGTGCCGGCTGATGCCGCGATGCCCACCGAATGCCGCGCCGACGCCCAGCCACGCAGCCGCCGGCCGTCCTCCGCGGCGGCCGGCACCGCCCGCTCGCGCGGCGGGCCACTGGATCTGGAGGCCGATCGTGTGGCCGGCCAGGGCACCGACACCCTGCGCGCCCAGGGCGGCGTGAGGGCGCGCCAGGACGGCCTGACGCTGGAGGCCGACCGGCTGGACTTCCAGTCCGCCAGCAACCTGCTGCGCGCCACCGGCCAGGTCGACCTGCGCCGCGGCGAGGACCGCTACACCGGCCCGGAGCTGGAGTTCAACACCGAGACGCAGCGCGGCTACTTCCTGTCGCCGCGTTTCCTGCTCGGCCGCACCGGCGGGCGCGGCCAGGCTGACCGGGTCGACTTCCTGGGCGAGCAGCAGATGGCGGTGCGGGGTGCCCGCTACACCGGCTGTGCCACGCCTGAGGGCGAGTCGCCGTCCTGGGAACTGCGGGCACGTCACATGACGCTGGACTTCGCCCACAACGACGGTTATGCCGAAGGTGCGGTGCTGCGCTTCCAGGACCTGCCCATCCTGGCCCTGCCGGTGCTGAGCTTTCCGGTCACCGAGGAGCGCAAGTCGGGCTGGCTGCCGCCCATGTTTAACCTGTCGAGCAAGTCCGGCTTCGAGCTGGGCGTGCCCTACTACTGGAACATCGCACCGCAGGCCGACGCCACGCTCACGCCCACCTATTCCTCGCGCCGTGGCGAAGGGGTGGACGCCGAGGCCCGCTACCTCTGGCCGCTGCTGGGCGGCAGCCTGCGCCTGGTCAGCCTGCCGCATGACGCCGAGGCCGACCGTGGCCGCTGGGCCCTGGCGGGCAAACTGGCCAGCAGCAGCCAGGGCGCCTGGTCGCTGGACCTGAACCTGCTGCGCGCCTCCGACCCGGCCTACTGGCGTGACGGCCTGCGCGGCGCCGAGTCGCTCACCCCGCGCCTGCTGTCCAGCGCCGCCGAGGTGCGCCGCCTGACCCGCTACCGCTGGGACCTGGGCAGCGAGTTCGAGGGCGAGATCGACCAGCAGGTCTACGCCGGCGTGCAGCGCTGGCAGATCCTGCAGGCCAGCGACGCCAACGCCACCATCGCGCCGCCCTATCAGCGCGCACCGCGCCTGGGCACCCGCTGGAGCGGCCAGAGCGGTCCGCTGGTGCTGGAATTCGAGACCGAGGTCAACCGCTTCACCAACCTCGACCCCAGCCTGGCCGGTGGCGAACGCGCCCATGCCGTGGGCCAGCTGGGCTGGCAGTTCGGCGACCGGGCCTGGAGTCTGACACCGCGCCTGGCCTTCAATGCCGCCAGCTACCGGCTCGGCACGGCCGACGCCAGCGGCCGGCGCGACCTGGGCCGGGTCGTGCCCAGCGTCAGCCTGGACAACCGCTGGGTGCTGGAGCGCCCGGCCAACTGGATGCTGCCCGGCCTGCGCCAGACCCTGGAGCCGCGCCTGGTCTACCAGCGTACGCCCTACCGCGACCAGGCCAGCCTGCCCAACTACGACAGCGCGGCGCTGGACCTCAACGCCACCACCATGTTCGAGGGCAACAGCTTCTCGGGCGTGGACCGGGTGGCCGACATCCACGCCCTGACCGCCGGCGTGACCACCCGCTTCGTCGATGGCCAGAGCGGCGCGGAATACGCCCAGCTGGGCATCGCCCAGCGCTTCCTGCTGGCCGAGCAGCGGGTCACGCCCGACGGCGTGCCGCTCACCCAGCGTGCCTCCGACCTTTTCCTGCTGGGTGCCACCCAGGCCATCGATCACTGGGGCATGGAGGGGGCGGTGCAGGTCAGCACCCAGCAGCGCCGCACCATCCGCAACGTCACCAAGGTGCGCTACACGCCCGAGCCCTTCCACGCCTTGAGCCTCACCTACCGCTACCAGCGCGACCTGACCGAACAGCTCGCCCTGGGCTGGCAATGGCCACTCTGGCGTCAGGGCGGCGGCGCGCGCCCGGCGCCACCCGCCAGCAGCCTGGACGACACCCCGGCCGCCCGCGCGGTGCAGGCAGCGGCAGCCGCTGGCGAACGCGACGGCGAAGGCCGGGTGCGTGTGGCCGGCAGTGGGGCCGGCCGCTGTGGCGGCAGCCTCTATGGCGTGGGCCGTCTGGATTACAGCCTGCGCGAACGCCGCGTCTCCGGCGCCATCGCCGGCCTGGAATATGACGCCGGCTGCTGGGTCGGCCGTGCCGTGCTGGAGCGCCGGTCCACCGGCACCAGCACCGCCACCACCCATCTCATGCTGCAGCTGGAACTGGTCGGCCTCTCCCGCCTGGGCTCCAACCCGCTGACGGTCTTGAAGGACAATATTCCTGGTTACCGCCTGTTGCGCGACAGCGTCGATGGCTCGGTGCCGGCGCCCTGACCCCAGGCGCAAGACCCTTCCCCGCCTTCCCGCCGCCCATGCCCCTCCTGACCGCGCCGTCCCCCTGCTCCCAGCCCACGGCCCAGCCGGCCTGCCGGCCGGAGGTCCTCCGTCCCTTGCGGCTGGCCACTGCCGCCCTGGCCATGGCCACCCTCTGCGCTCTCGCCCTCGCCCCCGCCGGCCCGGCGGCGGCTCAGGCCACGGCGGCCGAGCGGCGCGGTGGTGACTTCATCGTCGCCGTGGTGAACCAGGAACTGGTCACCAATGCCGAGGTGCAGCTGCGCCTGGAGCGCCTGCTGCGCGACGCTGCACGACGTGCCCAGCCGCGCGAGGACCTGCAGCGCCAGCTGCTGGACCAGCTGATCGACGAGCGCGCCCAGCTCAGCTTTGCGCGCGAGACCGGCATGCGCATCGAGGAGCCCGAACTCGACCGGGCCGTGGCCAACATCGCCGTGCAGAACCAGATCACGCCGGAGCAGCTGCGCGAGCGTCTCAAGGCCGAGGGCATGGACTACACGCGCTTTCGCAGCAACCTCAAGGACCAGTTGCTGCTGGAGCGGGTGCGCGAGCGCGAGGTGCAGTCGCGCCTGCGGGTGAGCGACACCGAGATCGAGAACTGGCTGACGACCGAGCGCGAGAAGGCCGGCCAGGCGACCGAATACAACATCGCCCAGATCCTCATCAGCCTGCCGGAATCGGCCAGCGCCACCGAGGCGGCCGACAAGCGCGCCCTGGCCGTCAGGCTGCTGCAGCGCCTGCGCGCCGGCGAGGACTTCGCCGCCCTGGTGAAGGAAGCATCCCAGGGCGTGCGCGAACGCGGCGGCGAACTGGGCCTGAAGCCTGCCGCCCGCCTGCCCGATGTCTTCGTCGAGGCGGTACGGCCGCTCAAGCCCGGCGAGGTGGCGCCCCAGGTGCTGCGTACCGGCGCGGGCTTCCACCTGCTCAAGCTGGTGGAGCGCAAGGACGCCAACCTGGCCATCACCCAGCACCGTGCCCGCCACATCCTGCTGCGACCCTCGGCCGAACTCAGCACCGAGGTTGCGACCCGCCGCCTGCTGGGCTACAAGCGTGACGTCGAGGCCGGCAAGGCCCGCTTCGACGACCTGGCGCGGCGCTTCTCCGACGACGGCAGCGCCCCGGCCGGTGGCGACCTGGGCTGGGCCGGACCGGGCCAGTTCGTGCCCGAGTTCGAGCAGGCCATGACCGCCCTGCAGCCCGGCGGCGTGAGCGAGCCGGTGGTGTCGCGCTTTGGCGTGCACCTGATCCAGCTGGTCGAGCGGCGCAGCGTCAACCTGGAGCCACGCGAGCAGCGCGAGGCCGCCCGCAACGCGCTGCGCGAGCAGAAGTTCGACGAGGCCTACAGTGACTGGTCGCGCGAGGTGCGCGCCCGCGCCTACGTCGAGCTGCGCGAGCCGCCGCAGTGAGCCGGCACCTGCCGCGCAAGCGCTTCGGCCAGCATTTCCTGACCGACAGCAGTGTGCTGGATGCCATCGTGCGGGCCATCGATCCGCACGAGGGCGAAGCCCTGGTCGAGATCGGCCCCGGCCTGGGCGCCCTGACCAACCCGCTGGTGGCGCGCTGCCGCCAGCTCACCGTGGTCGAACTCGACCGCGACCTGGCCGCCCGGCTGCGCAAGCGCGCCGAGCTCCGCGTGGTCGAGGCCGATGTGCTGACGGTGGACTTCGCCGCCCTGGCGGCCGAACGCGGCCAGCGCCTGCGCGTGGTGGGCAACCTGCCCTACAACATCTCCAGCCCCATCCTCTTCCACCTGCTGATGAGCGTGGACCAGGTGATCGACCAGCACTTCATGCTGCAGAAGGAGGTGGTCGACCGCATGGCCGCCGGCCCGGGCAGCAAGACCTATGGCCGTCTTTCGGTGATGCTGCAGTGGCGCTACGAGATCGAGGCCCTGTTCGACGTGCCGCCCGAGGCCTTCGACCCGCCCCCGGCGGTGGACTCGGCCGTGGTGCGCATGCAGCCTCTTCGCGAGCCGCCGGCCATCGACGCCGGCCTGCTGGGTGAGCTGGTGGCCGCGGCCTTCTCGCAGCGCCGCAAGCTGCTGCGCCACAGCCTGGGCCGCTGGCTGGAGGCGCGGGGCGATGATCCCGGCGGCTTCGACCTGCAGCGCCGCGCCGAGGAGGTGCCGGTGGCAGACTACGTCGCCCTGGCGGCCCGCCTGGCGCCGGTCGCCGCCGGCTGAGCAGTTCCCCGCCCACAGCTCCCCTCGGCGACCTCGCCGACCGTCCTCGCCCCTCCTCGCCCCCAAAAGCAAACGGCCCCTCCAGGAGGGGCCGTTTGCTTTGGGCCGACATCATCATGCCGCCCGGGGGGTGCGTGACCCCTCATTCAGGCCGAGCCCGCAGGCTCACGCGGCCGTGTCGCCAGCGCTGTTGCGCTTGAGGGAGGTGTGGTGGTGGTCCTGAACCTTGTCCTTGTGACGCACGACCTGGCGGTCGAGCTTGTCCATGAGTTCATCGATGGCGGCGTAGAGATCCTCGTTGGATGACTCGACGTGGATGTCCTTGCCCTTGGTGTGCAACGTGACTTCAGCGCGTTGGCGCTTCTCCTTTTCCTTCTGCTTCTCGACGGTGAGCAGCACGGTGACGTCGACCACCTGGTCGAAATGTCGGGTGACCCGGTCCAGCTTGTTCAGCACGTATTCGCGCAGCGCCGGGGTGACTTCGAGGTGATGGCCACTGATCGTCAGGTTCATGAAGCCTCCAATTCAGAGGTGGGACAGGGGAGAGTGGGACTGGGGCGTCCGGGTCCTTGTTCCTGCTGTCTGGCAGATCATCTGGCTGCGGATGGAACCGCGGGGTGGGCCAGGGGCACGGGCAGCAGGTCAGGACGGTCAGGACTGGCAGGAAGGTGGCTGGCCCGGGGTCGCCGGGCGAGGCCGCCTCCATCTGCCATCGGGGTCTTTTGGTACCCCTTGAGGCCCAGTGTGACCGCATGACGGGAGGATGACAAGCCCTGACCCGGGTTCGGAATGCGGCGAATTGCAAAGGTCTGAGCCTGCTCCAGAAACGATTGCTTGGCGCCTGTGGCGACAGGCCAAACGGCCTCTGGTGACGCAGCGGCTTGCGCCCGGACAGGGCGGCCGCCGGCCAGCCGGGCCATGCTCCGGGATCGCCAGCCGTTATCCTCCGCGCGCCGCTGCAGCGCCCCGCCCGGGGCCGGCCGCGCGCCCCCTGGAGTGCCCTGGTGATCAATGTCTTCACGCTGTCCAACGGACGGCTGATTCAGGAAGAAATCGAGAGTCCCCTGGACCTGGCCCCGGTCCAGCCGATCTGGGTCGACCTGGTCGCCCCGAGCACGGAAGAGAAGGCCTGGCTGCGCAGCCGCTTCGCCCTCACGATTCCCGATGACGTGGTGGACGACGACCTGGAGGAGTCGGCCCGCTTCTACGAGAACGACAACGGCGAGCTGCACATCCGCTCGGATTTCCTCATCGACGATGACGAGACCCCGCGCAACGTGCGGGTGGCCTTCATCCTGCACGAGGGCGTGCTGTTCTCGGTGCATGGCGAGGACCTGCCGGTGTTCCGCCTGCTGCGCCTGCGGGCGCGCCGCATCCCGGCCCTGATCGAGGACGCCAAGGACGTGCTGCTCAAGCTCTACGACGCCGACGCGGAATATTCCGCCGACGCGCTGGAGAGCATCTACGACTCGCTTGAGAAGGTCAGCCAGCGCGTGCTCAAGGAAGAGGTCAACGACCATGTCGCCGGCGAGGCCCTGGCCGCCATCGCCCGCGAGGAGGACCTGAACGGCCGGATCCGCCGCAACGTGATGGACACCCGCCGGGCGGTGAGCTACATGATGCGCAGCCGCATGCTGAGCGCCGAGCAGTTCGAGGAGGCGCGCCAGATCATGCGCGACATCGACTCGCTGGACAGCCACACCGCCTTCCTGTTCGACAAGATCAACTTCCTGATGGACGCCACCGTCGGCTTCATCAACATCAACCAGAACAAAATCATCAAGATCTTCTCGGTGGCCAGCGTGGCCCTGCTGCCGCCCACCCTGATCGCCAGCATCTACGGCATGAACTTCAAGTTCATGCCCGAGCTGGAGCAGGCCTGGGGCTACCCCTTCGCGCTGTCGCTGATGGCGGCCTCGGTGGCCGCGCCCTTCCTGTATTTCCACCGCAAGGGCTGGCTGCGCTGAGGCCGGGCTGGGGGAGGCCTGAAGAGCCTAGGAATGGCCGGGGGCGGAATCGTTCGCTTACCTTGAGGGCAAACCGGCGCGTTTTTTTCAGCCTTGGCCGGCGGGCGGCCTCCCTACACTTCGCGCCGCCCGACGTCGGCCGGCGTGGCTGCCGGCATCGACACATCCATTCATTCACGGAGCCTGCCCATGATGCCCAGCCTGTCCCGCACCGCCCAGTCCACCCTCTCGGCACCCTTGTTGGCCTTGGTCCTTGCCGCCGGCTTCTGCCTGCCGGCCCAGGCCCAGTTCAGCCCGCTGCCCGAGGCCAAGTCCCAGGGCACGCCGGCCGCCTCGGCCGCAGCGAACGACAAGGACTATCGCAAGGCGATGTCCCAGCACCTCTATGGCGCCTACCCGGGCCTGGTGCACAAGGGCAAGCTGCCTCCCATGCTGGTGGGCGTGACCATCGTCAACACCACCATCGACGCCCAGGGCCAGGTCACGGCCGTGGACGTGGTGCGGGCGCCGGCGCTGAAGGAGGTGCAGCCCTGGGTGGAGCACATGATCCGCGCCGCCGGCCCCTACCCGGCGCCGGCCAAGCTGGCCGCACCGGTGACCTGGCGCGAAATCTTCCTGGTCACCAACAAGGGCCGCTTCCAGGTCGACGCCCTGACCGAGGGCCAGGCGAGCAAGTGATACCGCAAGTGAGGCGGCCGCGGTCCCCAGCCCGGCTCAGGGCCGGCGCAAGGTGAACTGCACGACGTCGGTGTTGCCGGCGTCGAAGCCCGCCTCGCAGTAGGCGAGGTAGAAGTCCCAGGTGCGCAGGAAGAACTCGTCGTAGCCCAGCTCGGCCACCTTCTCGCGCCGGGCCTGGAAGGCCTGGCGCCAGCGCCTGAGGGTCTCGGCATAGTCGGGCCCGAAGCTGAACGCCTCCTCGACCACCAGCCCGGCCTGCTCGGCCTCCTGCCGGAACAGCGCGGGGCTGGGCAACATGCCGCCGGGGAAGATGTACTGCTGGATGAAGTCGGTCGAGCGGGCATAACGCTCGAACAGGCCGTCGGCGATGGTGATGGTCTGGATGCAGGCCCGGCCACCGGGCTTGAGGCAGCGCGCCACGGTGCGGAAATAGGTCGGCCACCAGGTGCGGCCCACGGCCTCGAACATCTCGATGGAGACGATGCCGTCGAACGGCGCCTCGTCCACCAGGCGGTAATCCTGCAGGCGCAGGTCCACGCGCGAGGTCAGGCTGGCGGCCGTCATGCGGCGGCGGGCCCAGTCCAGCTGCTCCTGCGACAGCGTGAGGCCGGTGACCTGCATGCCGCGCCGGCCCGCCAGCTCGGCCAGGCCGCCCCAGCCGCAGCCGATTTCCAGCAGGCGCTGGCCGGGCTTGATCTGCACGGCCGCCAGGGCCCGGCCCAGCTTGGCCTGCTGGGCGCTGGCCAGGTCACGGTCTGCCTGGCCCTCGAACAGCGCGCTCGAGTAGTTCATCCCCGCGTCCAGCCAGGTGCGGTAGAAGGGATTGCCCAGGTCGTAGTGGGCCGAGATGTTGCGCCGGCTGCCGGCCAGCGAGTTGCGGTTGAGGAAGAGGTGGCGCAGGCGGTGCCACAACCCGCCCCACCAGCGGCCGTAGATGGCGGTTTCCAGCTCCGCCCGGTTGGCCAGGAAGAGCTTGAGCAGGGCCGGCAGATCCGGCGACTCCCAGTGGCCGGCGATGAAGGACTCGGCCAGGCCGATGTCGCCCGAGCGCAGCACGGCCTCGAACACCGCCCAGTCGTTCACCACCATGCGGGCCTGCAGCGTGGTGTCGCTGCCGCGCTCCCCCAGGCCGATCTGCAGGGCGCCGGGCAGGCGCAGCTCCAGGCGGCCGTGGCTGATGCCCTCCAGCAGGCGGATCACCTGGCGCGCGGCGGCCGGCAGGTGGTCACGCCAGGGCAGCCTCGCCCCGTTCTGCTGGGCCGGCAGGTTAGCGCCAGGCATGAGGCCGGCCGCCTCGGCGGCCACGATGCGGGCGGTCTGCGGTTTCAGTTGTTCAAGCATGGCGTGCGGAGCTAGGTGGAGGGAATCACCGGTAGACCGGTGCAGGTGGAGTGCGGCCCGGGGCTGAGGACGACGAGTCCATGGCCGGGCAGGCAGGTCGGGCCGAGGCAAGCCCTGCGGGGGCCGCCAGGGGCAGCCGGCGCCGGCCCCACAACCAGCCCGGTCTCACCCAGGCGCCAGCCGGTGCGGGCGGCAGGCGGAAGACCGTCAGGCCCAGACGCCACAGCTTCCAGGCCTGCCAATGGATGCGCAGCCAGACCAGCAGGGCCAGGGCCGGCCAGCTCCAGCCCAGGCGAAGCAGGGCGGCCGTCGTGGCCGGCGCCAGGGTCAGGGCCAGGCTGGTTTCCAGGCAGGGGCTGGTTCGGACCGAATCGCCCTGCGGCACCAGGTCAGGCGAGACAGGCGCCCATAGGTCGATACGCGCCAGCAGGCGGTCGCCTGCGCCCAGACCCAAAGCAGACAGTGGGTCAGCGGCCGACGGCGTCGCGGGCTCCGCGGCGCGGCGCATGAAGCGGAAGGCATACGCCCCCTCGACGGCGAGAAAGGGCGAGACATGCAGGCGCTTCTCGGCCGCCAGGCTGCGTCCCCAGGCGGCTTCGGGCAGCACATAGGCCATGCGCTGGCCAAAGGTGTTGTTCACCTCGGCCAGCACGGCCTGAAGCGCAGCATCGCGCCGATCCATCACCAGCCAGAAGCTCACCGGCTTGAAGACCAGGCCGCAGACGCGGGGATAGGTCAGCAGCCAGATCTCGCGGGTTTCGGGGCGGCAGTCCACGCCGGCCTCGGCCAGCCGGGCATGGGCCCAGGCCAGGGCGGCACCGGGTTCGCCGCGACCCTCGCCATGGTCGGCGTCATGGAAGCTGACCAGCCCGGCACGGTTGTGGCGCACCACGCCCCAGCACTGCGGCTGCTGCATGGGCAGGCAGACCGCCCAGGTGGGATAGCCGAAGGCATGGGCCTGCGGGCTGCGCCGCACATGACGCACCCAGCCGGCCCCCAGGCAGGCCAGCGGCGCCTGGGGGGCAGTGCGGGTGGTGGTGGCAGCAGGGCTCACGGCGTTCAGGCCACCCGTGCACCGGCGGC
>JBJOKP010000003.1:0-18506 GCA_046046045.1 Pseudomonadota bacterium
CCGCCGGCGTGGCCGACGTGATCGTCGAGGCCGCCCTCTCCACCATCCTCGACCTGGAAGACTCGGTCGCCGCCGTGGACGCCGAGGACAAGGTGCTGGCCTACCGCAACTGGCTGGGCATCCAGCTTGGCACGCTGACCGAGGAAGTGGCCAAGGGCAGCAAGACCTTCACCCGCCGCCTCAATGCCGACCGGGTCTACAAGGCCCCGCTGGGCGGCGAACACGTGCTGCACGGCCGCTCGCTCATGTTCGTGCGCAACGTCGGCCACCTGATGACCAACCCGGCCATCCTCTGGACCGGCGCCGATGGTCAGGTGCGCGAGATCCCCGAAGGCATCATGGATGCCGTCATCACCACCACCATCGCCCTGCACGACCTGCAGGGCCGCGGCCAGATCAACGGCCAGCCCTGCCGCAACAGCCGCACCGGCAGCGTCTACATCGTCAAGCCCAAGATGCACGGCCCGGCCGAGGTGGGCTTTGCCGCCGAGCTGTTCAGCGCCGTGGAAAAGCTGCTGGGCCTGGCCGACAGCACCGTCAAGCTGGGCATCATGGACGAGGAGCGCCGCACCAGCGTCAACCTCAAGGCCTGCATCGCCGCCGCCAGGAGCCGCGTGGCCTTCATCAACACCGGCTTCCTCGACCGCACCGGTGACGAGATGCACACCGCCATGCTGGCCGGCCCCATGATGCGCAAGGGCGACATCAAGAGCAGCGCCTGGATCGCCGCCTACGAGCGCCGCAACGTGCTCATCGGCCTGCAATGTGGCCTGCGCGGCCGGGCCCAGATCGGCAAGGGCATGTGGGCCATGCCCGACCTGATGAAGGCCATGCTGGAGCAGAAGATCGCCCACCCCAAGGCCGGCGCCAACACCGCCTGGGTGCCCAGCCCCACCGCCGCCGCCCTGCACGCCCTGCACTACCACCAGGTCAGCGTCGCCGCGGTGCAGCAGCAGATCGAGGCCAGCGGTGATGCCGACAACGCCGCCGTCAGCGCCGGGCTGCTGCACGACCTGCTCACCATCCCCGTGGTGGCCAAGGCCGAATGGTCCGACGCCGAGAAGCAGCAGGAGATCGACAACAACTGCCAGGGCATCCTGGGTTATGTCGTCCGCTGGGTCGACCAGGGCGTGGGCTGCTCCAAGGTGCCCGACATCAACGACGTGGGCCTGATGGAAGACCGCGCCACCCTGCGCATCAGCAGCCAGCACCTGTGCAACTGGCTGCACCACGGCGTGGTGAGCGAAGCCCAGGTGCGCGCCGCCTTCGCCCGCATGGCCGCCAAGGTCGACGGCCAGAACGCCGGCGACCCGGCCTACAAGTCGCTCGTGGCCAACCCCGACGGCGCCGCCTACCAGGCCGCCCTCGACCTGGTCTTCAAGGGCAAGGAACAGCCTAGCGGCTACACCGAGCCGCTGCTGCATGCGTGGCGCCTGAAGGTGAAGGCTTCGGCCGGACAGGGCTGAGCCCCCGCGGGCTCAGCCCTGCCGGCCGAAGCGCCCGGGCCAGCAAGCCCGGGCGTGGAGGGATAGTGAATACATCGAGTCTGCAGCAACACGAACAGACTGTGTCTCGTTGACTCAATCGTGATTGAGAGTCGCTACGGCCTCATCACCTGCAGACCGACGGCCAGCGTCAGCTTTGTATCCCCTTGGCGCTACCTGTGGTGGGTGGGCAGTCGAAGGGCGTGCCGATGTTGAAATACTTGCTCCGAGCTGATCACAGCTCCACATAGGTCTGCGGCATGGCCATGCCTGCCGCGACCAATCGATTCGCCGCCGGGCTGCCAGCACGAAAACCCACAGCACCACTGGCCAGCCAGATGAAGGGGCGCTTTTTCTGTCGACCGGCCGCCGCGGTCAATTCGCGCAGTTGCTTGTAGGTCGGCAAGTCCAGCTTGGCTTTCAACCACGCAAGCTTGGCTAGCACTACATCGACCTCCTTCTGGCTGGTGGCGGAGTGCGGTTCAACCCAGACCGCCACCTCAGCCTGACCGACATCCCGCAAGCCCAGACCGAAGTCCCAACGGCTAGAGGCTGCTTCGGTCGCCTTGTACGCCGCATCCATGTCCACGCTGCCCGTGAACCGCGCTCCCTTGCTGCGAGCACACACCAGCTTTTGGTACTGCGTGTTGATAGCGCCTTTGCCAGACTGAACCGGCAGCCCCGCAGCGTAGGCAGCATGCTCGAATGCCGTGACCTTGGGCGCTACTTTGGCGCCCTTGCCTCCCTTGACCCTGGTGCTCATACCGCATCCACCTCGGGCGTCGCCACCCTGCGCGTCCGGCGCTTTGGCTGCAAGGCATCGCGGCTCACCACCTCGGCGATCACTTCGCCGACCTTGCTGGCAAAGCCGACCAACCCACCCCATTCGGATTCCGCCAGGTCGACCGCCGCCGGGCTCAGCGCCGAGATGTCTTGCACCGCTTTTCCACGGCTGAAGTAGTAGACCCGGTAGTCCTTCTCCAGTGCCGATCGACCGAGCTCCTTGGCATAAGGACTGCTGTCCAGGCCCAGCAGCTTGCGCACATCGGCCTCCGTGCCTTGGTGCTTCCTGAACTCCTGCAGTGCCCACACTAGATCGAGCACCACCGGTGAGTGAGTCGAGATCACCACGCGATAGCCGCGCCGCAGCAGTTCCTGCGCCAGCAGCAGTACCGCGCCGATGCCCTGGGGATGCAGGCCCATTTCGGGTTCCTCGATCACCACCCATTCAATCGCATCATCCTTGGTCTTGCCGGTCTTGCGCCTGTTAGGCCCTGCGCACAGCCAATAAAGGCCCATCAACATCGGTGTGAACTCGCGCTGACCCGCCGACCATGACAAGAAGCCCAACGGCGCCGACTGACCCTTCACCTTCAGCGCCAGCTTCTTGGTGAAGTCGCTGTCATCGATCACCAGCCTATTGCCACCGAAAAGGTGCTCGCTGATCGGCTTGCGCAAGGTCGCATTGAGCTTGTTTGGCGCGGGGAAGAGCTCGCCCTTGGCACCAAACTCGTTCTGAATCAGATCGTGCACAGCATCGCTGAACGCGCGAAGCGAATACGGGTCTCCGTAGTTGAACTGGCCGAAGTTTTGCGACACACCACCCGGCAGGCTCATTACCCGCTGGGCTGGGATGTAGAACACGCGCTCGTGCCGGTCGGCGGCCTTGCTTGGTTGCGTCTGCACCTTCATATCTACCTTGAGGCCTTGCCAAAGCACATAGGTCGAGTCGGCGATTGCCCCAGCCATGCCTCGACCGTAGTAGCCATCCAGGAATGCTGAGACGTTCCCGTTGAACGTCATGCTGTGATGCTTGAACGTGTCGTGAATCTGGTTGCGATCGATCAGCAGCTTGAGCGTCTGCAAGAACAGGCTCTTACCGGTGGCCTGCTGGCCCACGACGACGGTCAGATCGCCAAACCTCACATCGGCCGACGGTATTGGTCCCAGATTCACCACGGTAAGGCGCTGGGTTCTATCGCGCACCTTGCCGGACTTTCTGTTCGTCCTGCTCGCCTTTACGGCGGGCTTGTCCAACGGCTTCGCCGATACCTGGAGCGTCACCCCGCCGCCATTCGTCTCAACGCCTGCGGTGCTGATGTCCTGACCCAGGTTGTCCGAGTTCATATTCATGCCTTGTCTTCGCCGAATGGCTGGTCACCTTTAGCGACTCGATCCCCGTTCATCTACCTTCTTTGCCGCGGCCTTTTGGTTGTCTGCCTGCTCTTGGGTCCCCTTAGCACCAGTGGCACTGTGTGCGCCAGAACCTGAGGAGGTCTCGGCCTGGCCGATGAGGGCCGAGTGAAACAAGTGGAAGACATCGAACCCTGGGCTCCGGGCCATAAGGAGTCCGCATGCTTTGGTCGGGGGGCCGAGCTTCTCGTTGTACTTGCTACCCGTCGCACCGCAATTTAACTGCTTGGAAAGGCAACATCCAGGGCGATTCACGCACTGGACCAGACGGAGAGTTCCAGAGCGTGGATCCAGGCCCCGGAAAGTCGGTCGAAGCGTCATCGGACGTCACCGCCGATGGGCCGAATGGTGCTTACCGTGCCTACTTCGCCCCCGCCACCAGCGTCCAGTAGGTGACGTAGCGTGCCGCCGGGTTCTGGGCGCAGGCCAGGCCCATGTCCTGGTAGTCGGCGGACATGAGGTTGGCGCAGTGGCCGGGGCTTTCGATCCAGCCTTCGAGGGTGGCTCTGAGGGTCTGCTGGCCGGCGGCGATGTTTTCGCCGATGAAGCTGCTGGGGTAGCCCTGGGCGCGGGCGCGCTGGGACGGGGTGCTGCCGTCCAGGCCGGTGTGGTCGAAGTAGTTCTGGCTGGCCATGTCCTGGCTGTGGGCCTGGGCGGCGGCTTCGAGCTGGGTGCTCCAGCGTACGGCTGCGGCGGCGGGGTAGCGGGTGTTGCCGCAGCTGCGCGCCGTGGCGCGGATGGTGTTGATGGCGGCCAGGATCTCGCTGGCTGCGGGCAGGCTGGTGCAGCCCACGTCGGTGGGGCTGCTGGCCGGCAGGGCCGGGATCTCGATGGTGCCGGGGTCGACCGGATCGGCCGGGCCGCCACCGCCACAGGCCGGCAGGGCGATGGCCAGGACGCTCAGGCCCAGGGCTGCCGCCTGGGTCATCCAGTGGCGGGCAGGTCGTGCAGCGGAAGGCGCCGGGCCGGGCTCTTGAGTGGTCTCCAGCGATTGCTCGTGCGGGCAGGCCGCGCCGTCGCGGCAGGGATGTTCGGGTTGGAAGGAGTGGCTCATGGCGCCCAGTCTGGCGAGGCCACCGTCGGCCAGGCGCTGCCGCCGGTCAGGAGCGCAACCGGACGTAAGCGCCGGGGCACGCCGGCGCGCCCGGCGTGATGCAGTGGTCAGGCACCGCGGCGGCGGGCGGGGGTGCAGCGTCGCGGCGCCACCACGTCGGGCGGCTGCAGGCGGCGGGCTCGATCAAGTTCCGCCGCCTGACCCGCGGGGGCGGATCGCCGGCCGCTACCCTCGCGGCTTGCGCGGGCGCCCGGCCTGCCGCCCCTTCACGCGCCAAGCGCTCCTGCCCTCCATGAGTCACGAATCCCAGCTGGTGGTGCCCGACAGTTTCCGAGCGCTTTATCTGGATGCACGGCGCCAGCGCCTGCTCATCCCCGTGGCGGATCTGCAGGCCCGCGCCGAGTTGTGCGAGGACCTGGCCCAGCAGTTGCTGGATCAGGCCCAGCGCCTGCACCACGACCTGGGCCTGGACCAGGCCGACGTGCTGCTGCGCTGCCACGCCGGGCTGCGCGACCCCTCCTCCGGCCTGACCCAGGGCGAGGCCGGCTGGGTGGTGCTGCGCCTGGCCGAGCTGGCCGGCTGGCCCTGGCAGGAGTGGAGCGACCTGCTCACCACCTCCACCACCTCCGGGCAGCCGGCGGCATGACGCCCGTCCAGCGGTGCGCCCGCAACTGCCTGCGCAGCGCCTCACCTGGGGCGGGTCTGGGGGCGCAAGCCGGGCGTCCCATGCCAGACTCGTTGCTGTCCCGGTCGCGTTGCGCCGCCGATCTGGCTGACTGACCCGCCCGCCGCCGCACACCCGCTGCCTGACTGACACTGAAACACCTGTCCGATGTCCGCCCCTCCGCCGCCCGACGTGATCGAGCTTGTTCCGGTGCTCAAGGCCGATGCGCCCGAGGTCGACGGCCGCCTGGCCCGGGCGCGCGCCTGGCTGGGGCGGCCGCGCCATCTGGGCGCGTTGCTGGTGGTGCTGGTGCTGGGCGGGGTGGCCGGCCTGCTCTGGCAGGGCAGCCAGCCCGCCCCCTGGGTGCTGGTGGGCCAGGTCGAGGCCCAGGAGGTGAACGTGCTGGCGCCCGCCGCCGGCCAGCTCACCCGCCTGCATGTGGCCAGCGGCCAGCGCATCGACGCCGGGGCCGCCCTCTTCGAGCTGGATGCCGGCAACGGCAGCGCCAGCCCGGTCGGCTGGCTGGGCAGCCAGGTGGCGCCCGTCCAGGCGCAGCCGCAGGGTCAGGTCGCCGCGACCGGTCTGGCATCCGGTCTCACAGTTGGCCTGACAACCGCCAGCATGACCCTCACGTCATCGCCCAGGCAGATCGCCCGCCGGGATGTCGCTGGCGCGCCCGCCACCGGCTGGCAACACGCCTTGCTCACCCGCCCGGGCGTGGACCGCAGCGCCCTGCGCCGCGTGGCGGGCGAGGCGCTCAGCACGGCCCAGGCCACCCAGCTGGCTCAGGCCCGTGCCGAGGTGGAGCGCACGCGGCAGGAAGCCGCCCGCTTCGAGCGCACGGCCGAGCTGGCGCATGCGGCCTGGCAGCGCGCCCAGGACCTCTACACCGACAGCATGATCGACCGCGGCGCCCGCGACGCCGCCCAGGCCCAGTGGCAGAGTGCCGATGCCCAGGTGCGTGCCGCCCGCGGCCGGGCCGAGCAGGCGCGCCGCCAGCTGGCCGATCTGCTGGCCGGTCTGCCGCCGCAGGCCGCCGTGGCCCCGCCGCGGGCCCCTGCCCGCAGTGGCGAGGCCGGCCCCAGCAGCAACCAGGCCCTGCCGGCTGCCCAGGCCCCCACGCCACCGACGGCAACACCGCGCCAGGCTGCGCCGGGCAACGCCACGGCCACCAACCCTCCCGCTACAAACCCTCCAACCACCAGCCCGGCCGCGCCGCCAGCCCCACCGCCCGCCGAGGCCGCGCCCCGCGCCCCGGCCGCCCCGGTCTACGCCGGCCGCCTGCTGCTGCGGTCACCCGTGGCGGGCGAGGTGGAGCGCATCAGCGCCCAGGTGGGCCAGAAGGTGGTGGCCGGCCAGTGGCTGATGAGTGTGGTGAACCTCTCCGACCTCTGGGTCGTCGCCGTGGTGCGGGAAGACCGTCTGCCCGCCTATGCCTACGGCAGCGAGCATGAAGGCAGCGTGGTCGGCCTGGGGGCGCAGGCGCGCTTCAAGGTGGAGTCGGTCACCCAGCTGCCGGATTTCGCCACCTGGCGCAGTGCCGGCGGGGCCGAGCTGCGCAGCTTCGAGGTGAGGCTGCGCAGCCTCAGCGCCTTGCCCGGGCTGCGGCCAGGCATGAGCGTGCACTTCCAGCCGGCCCCGCCTGCCGTTCCGGGCGGCACGCTCTGAACCCTGGTCACCCCCGCGGCGATGTCCTTTCCCCTGTTCTTCCTGCCTCGTCTGCTGCCAGCCCTGCACCCGGACCGCAGCGCCACGCAGGAGCAGATCCATCCGCCTCCCGGCCTGCGCACCGCCCTGGCGCGGGAATGGCGCCGCCTGCTGCGCCGCCCGGCCGACCTCGCCCTGGCCAGCTGGCTGCCCCTGCTGGCCATGCTGCTGCTGGGTGTGCTGGTGGCCGCCCTGCCACCCAGCGCCCAGACCGTGGCCGTGCTGGATCTGGACCAGAGCGCCGCCTCGCGCGACCTGTTGCGCCGGCTGGAGGCCGGACCCGAGCTGCGCCTCATGCGTCTGCCCCTGCCCAGCGCGGCACCGGCCTCGGCCAGCCCCGCACCCGGCCGCCATGACCTGCTTGACGCCGCCGAGGGCAGCGCCTCCGCCGCCCCGCCCTTCGAGGGGGATCGCCGCGCCACGGCGCGCCGCCTGGCCGCCGAAGCCGTCACCACCGGCCGGGCCCAGGCCGCCCTGCTGGTGCCGGTGGGCTTTGGCGCCGAACTGGCCGCCGGGGCGCGTGCCCTGGCCCTGGGCGGATCAGCAGCCGGCGGCACGGTGCTGCCGCACGCCCGGATCGATCTGGAGCTGGCCGCCCACAGCGACGCCGCCGACGCCCGCATCCTCATCACCCTGCAGCAGGTGCTGGCCAGCCTGGCGGCCCAGGCGGATCTGCAGGCCGGGCAGCAGGTCCATGCGCAGGCCAGGCTGCCGGGCCGCGCTGGCCAGCCCGCACCCGCCACGGGCCAGGCCACGGCCAGCGACGGCCCGGTCGCGGCCAGCCCGCTGCGCCTGCATGTGGATGCCCCGGCCCTGCAAGCCCGGGCCGATGCCCAGGTGGCCGGCTGCACCATGCTGCTGCTGCTGCTCCACCTCTGCGCTGCCCTGCTCACCGCCAGCGTGATCGGGCGCGAGTTCACCGAGCGCAGCGCCGCCCAGTGGCTGGCCGCCAGCGGGCGTCGCTGGCGCGTGGCGCTGGCCGCCAAGCTGGCCCTGCCTCTCTTGAGCATGGGACTGCTGGCCGTGCTGGGCCTGGCGCTGTGGCAGACCCTGGCGCCCTGGCCACTGCAGGGCGCCTGGTGGCTGGTGGGCTGCGGCCTGCTGCTGGCGCAATGGACCGGCGTGGGCCTGGGCCTGCTGTTCTGCGCCCTCTGGCCCTCGCTGCGCGCCACGCTCAGCCTCTTCGCCCTGCTCACGCCCCTGGTGCTGGTGCTGCTGCAGCACGCTTCGGCCGGCAGCTCGCGCTGGGCCGGCTGGTTGCCTGTGGCCCAGGTGCTGCGTCTGGTGGACCACGCCTGGTGGCAGCCCGCCACCCTGGGCTGGAACGGCCCGGCCCTGCGCGGCCTGGCTATCCTGGCCCTGCAGGCGGCCCTCGCCCTGGGGCTGGGCGGCTGGCTGCTCTCGCGCCGCGCCTTCCTGCCCGGCCTGATGCAGCGGGCCTGAGGGGCGCGCCGGCCGCGCCCACTGAACCACCATGACCCTCGCTCCGACATCGCCCGCGCCATGAACCTCGACCTGCGTCCACCGCGCTGGCGCTGGCTCTCGCGCAGCATGTACGCCTATTTCGCGCTGTGGTTGAGCGTGTGGCTGGACCGCGGCGCCCTGGCCACCCTGGCCAGCGGCCTGATCGCCGCCGGCGCCCTGCTGGCCAGCAGCGCACCCGATGTGCGCAGCATGCGCGAGGCCGCCGCCAGCCTGGGCAGCCCCCTGGCCGGCACGCCCCTGCCCACCGAGGACCCCCTGGCCGACAGCCGCCCGTCCAGCCGCGGCGGCGGCACCGGCACGCGGCCGGTCTTCGTCATGCCCGCGGCCAGCGCCGCCCTGCCCAGCCAGGACCTGGGCGAGGCCCATGCCCGCCAGCCCGCCGGTGGCCGCATCGCCCTGGTGGTCGTGGACCTGGACCAGACCGCCTTCTCGCGCCAGCTGCAGCGCCTCATCGGTGCCAGCGCCGCCTTGCGCATGGTCGACGTGGGCCTGGACTTTGGCCGCGGCCATGACCTGCTGCGCCAGGGCCGGGTGCAGGGCCTGCTGGTGCTGCCCGAACACCTGCAGGCCGCCTGGCTGGGCGCCAGCCTGGCCGAGCCGGTGCAGCTGGAACTCAGCAGCGGCGGCGGCCCGCTGGGCCGGCAGCGCGCCCTGGTGGCCGCCCTGGAACAGGTGCTGGACAGCCTGCCTGCTACCCAAGTCCAGGCCGACGCCGGTGGCGCCGTGGTAGCCCGTCCCCCCGCCGGTGCCGAGCGCCTGGGCCTGCGCGTGCACCGCCAGCCCGATGGCGCCGAGGCCAGTGGCGGCAGCGTCGCACCGCGGCCCGGCAGCCCGCTGCAGGCTGCCCCCGCAGCCGAGCCGGCACGCAGCCAGATCGGCCTGGACCTCGTGCCCCTGCGCCAGGACGACCAGGACAGCCCGGCCTCGGCCCTGCTCGACCGCCCCTGGCTGCCCGCCCTGCTGGCCCTGCCCGCCGTGCAGCCGGCCACGGCCCTGCTCATCGTGCAGCAGACGCTGCTGGTCGTCCTGTGCATGCTCTTCAGCCACTGGACCCAGCAGCGCGCCTGGCCGGTGCGCCGCACCTGGAGCAGCTGGCTGGGCGTCTGGCTGGCCGTGGTGACCCTGGCCCTGATCGGCTGCGGGGGCCATCTGCTGCCTGGCTGGTGGGCCGGCTGGTTCGACCCCGTGCCTGGCGCCGACCTGCTGGCCCTGCTGGCCGTGCTGCTGCTCTATGCCCTGAGCCTGGCGGCCCTGGCCATCTGGGTGGCCAGCCTGCTGCGCCAGCGCGAGGGCGGGTTGATCGGCCTGGCCCTGCTGACCCTGCCCCTGCTCACCCTGGCCAGCCTACCCTCGCCCCTGCAGGGCCTGGAACTTCTGGCTGGCGCCGATGGCCGCGGCGGCTGGGGCGCCGTGCTGGCCTTCATGCTCCAGGCCCTGGCCTGGCTGCTGCCGGCCACCTCGGCCGGCCATGCCCTGACCCTGGTGGTGGACCTGGGCGCCAGCTGGGCGGAACTGGCCGGCGACCTGGCCATCCTGGCCGCCCTGGGAGGCGTCAGCCTGGCCGCCGGCCTGCGCGCCTGGCGCGAACCCCTAGCGCCCTGATCACCCCTCACAAGGAAACGCCGGGCCGCCCCAAGTTTCCTTGACCCCCACGGGGGGCGGGCGGGGCGCAGCCCGGCCCTGGGGGCGCTCAGACCCCGCCCCACACCTCGCCGGCCACCTCCATGCACAGCGCCAGCTTGGCGCGCTGGGCCTCCACGGCGATGTTGTTGCCGTGCACGGTGGAGGAGAAGCCACACTGCGGGCTCAGGCAGAGCTGCTCCAGCGGGGCGTACTGCGCGGCCTCGTCGATGCGGCGCTTGAGGTCGTCCTTCTTCTCCATCTGGCCGAACTTGGTGGTGACCAGGCCGAGCACCACCGTCTTGCCCTTGGGCAGGTAGCGCAGCGGGCGGAAGTCGCCCGAGCGGTCGTCGTCGTATTCGAGGAAATAGCCGTCGAGCTTCATCTCGGCCAGCAGGGCCTCGGCCACCGGCTCGTAGTTGCCCGCCGCGGCGTGCGTGCTCTTGAAGTTGCCGCGGCACAGGTGCATCACCAGCGTCATGCCGGCGGGCTTGTGGGCCACCACCTTGTTGATGAAGCCGGCGTAGCGGTGCGGCAGCTCGTTGGGGTCGTCACCACGCAGGCGGGCGGCCTCGCGCATCTTCTCGTCGCACAGGTAGGCGAGGTTGGTGTCGTCCATCTGCACATAGGTGCAGCCGGCGTCGGCGAGCGACTTCAGCTCCTCGCCATAGGCCCTGGCCACGTCGTCGTAGAAGGTGGGATCCAGCTCGGGATAGGCCTCGCGGCTGATGCCCGCCCGCCCGCCGCGGAAGTGCAGCATGGTGGGCGAGGGGATGGTCACCTTGGGCGTCAGGCCCGCGCTGACCTGGCTCTTGAGGTACTGGAAGTCGGCCAGCTGGATGTCCTTCACATGGCGCACCTTGTCGATCACGCGCATCACCGGCGGGGCCAGCTCCTCCGTGCCGTCGGGCTTGCGGATCGTCACCGGGATGTCGGTCTTCACGCCGCCGAGCTGCTCCAGGAAGTCGATGTGGAAGTAGGTGCGGCGGAACTCGCCGTCGGTGATGCCCTTCAGGCCGATGGACTCCTGGAACTTCACGATGTCGGTGATGGCGCGGTCTTCCACCTCGCGCAGCTGGGCGGCGCTGATGGCCTTCTGCGCGAACTGCTCGCGTGCGTCGAGCAGGAACTTGGGGCGCAGGAAGCTGCCGACATGGTCGGCGCGGAAGGGTGGGTTGGGGCGGGTCGTCATGGTGTCTCCTTCGTGGTCTTGGTGGGGCGGTCGGGGTTGGGTTTTGGGATGGGGGTCGGGGTGGCGGTTGTGCTTGGTGCGGTGATCGCGGGCGCACACACCGCGGCGTAGCGGAAGCCGATGTAGGCGTGTTCGCGCATCAGCCCTTCGGCGCGGGCCGATTCGCGCCGCTGCAGGGCATCGACGATGAGGCGGTGCTGCACCTGGGCCAGGCGCAGCTTCTCGTATTCGCGGTCCAGGGCCTGGCGGTCGATGACGAGTGAATCGGGCGAGGCAAAGGGCAGATGGTTGTTGCGCCCCACCGCCTCGGCAATCACGCGGCTGCCCGCCGCCGCCACGATGGTGTGGTGAAAGCGCAGGTTCAGCGCGCTCCAGCGGTCGATGCGGTCTTCGTCCAGATGGCCCGCCGCCAGCACGTCGTCCCCCTCGGCCAGGCAGGCCTGCAGGGCGGCCAGGGTGGCGGCATCGGCACCACGTTCGGCCAGGCGGCGCGTGGCCAGGCCTTCGAGCACGCCGCGCACCTCGATGCCGCTCAGCAGGTCGTCGTCCGACACCTGCCGCACCACCAGGCTGCGCGGCCCCACGCGCTGCAGCAGGCCCTCCTGCTCCAGCGAGCGGAAGGCCAGCCGCAAGGGGGTGCGCGACACGCCCAGCGCCTGCGCCACCGGGATCTCGGCCATGCGCTCGCCCGCGGCGAAGCGCCCGTCGAGGATGAGCTGGCGCAGCGCGGCGACCACGCTGGTGCCGGGCTGGCGCGGCGCGGGGTCCGGCAGGGCGCTGACGCCCGCTGTGGCCGCATTGGCCGCGGTGCCCACTTGAGGATCAGGCGATGGGTTCATCCTGCCAGTTCTCGGTGCTGAGGCCGGCCACGCGCTCGAGCTCGCGCAGATTGCGCGTCACCAGCGTCAGGCCGCGGGCGCGCGCCTGGCCGGCGATGAGCAGGTCGTAGGCGCCGATGGGTGTGCCCTGGGCCGCCAATGCGGCGCGGATGTCACCGGCATGGCGCGCGTCCTCGGTGTCCAGCGGCAGCACCTCGAAGCGCAGTGCATCCACCAGGGCCAGGTTGTGCTCGCGACGTGCGCTCTTGCAGGCGCCGAAGTAGAGCTCGTGCATGACGACGGCGCTGACCGCCACCTCGGCCGGCGCCAGGCGCCGCAGGCGCTGCGCGACCGGGCCGCGCGGCTCGTTCAGCACCGCGATCACCACGTTGGTGTCCAGCAGGTAGGGCATCGGGGTCGGGTGGGGGAGGGAGGGGCTTGGTGCAGGGCTGCGCGCCGGGGCGGTCGCCAGACCGCGCCCGCCGGGTGCAGCTTCAGCCGAACAGGCGGTCGAGTTCCGGGCGCTCCTGGGCCGGCGCCCGCTCGCTGGCGGCCTGCTCGAAGTCGGCGTCCAGCGCGCCGGGCAGGGCGTCCAGCCAGGCCCAGTCGGCAGCCAGGGGCTCCAGGATCACGGCCTGGCCCTGGCGGCGGATGCGCACCTCGCTGCCATCGAAGCGGAAGTCCTTGGGCAGCCGCACCGCCTGCGAGCGGCCGGTCCAGAAGAGCTTGGCGGTATCCACGAGCGGCTTTCGATTCAGATGGTAGATATCAAAAAGATATATCTTGCCACCCACCTCGTCAAGCCGCCGTGGCCGCCGTGGCCGCCGTAGCTGCCGCAGCCGGCGCCCGTTCGGCTGCGATCAACTTGTCGATGATGCGGCGGGCATGGGCGCCGCCGGCGTCGATGTTGAGCGTCATGAGGCGGCGCTCCGGCCAGTGGATGAGGTTGGACTGCTGTCGCTCCAGCATCTCGCGGTCCTCGGCAAAGATGCGGCCCTGGCCGTCGCGGATCTGGGCGGTGAGCGAGGCGTCGTGCGGCTTGAAGTGGCGCGCCATGCCCCAGAAGTACCAGATCGAGGTCTCGGTCTCGGCGTGATGAAGTCCACCACGGTGGCCGAGGTCTTGACCGCCGCCGGCGCATCGAAGCCGCCGTGGCCGGCCAGGGCCACGCCCACGTCCACCATCACGTGGCTGGGCGGGCTGAAGCGGCAGATCTGCCAGCGGTCCACCTTGGCGCTGGGGTCCTGGCCATTCATGCGCATGGCCATCTGCCAGAAGGGCGGCGGCTGGATGCCGTTCATGAAGCGCCGGGTGATGACCTGGTGCTCGCCCTCGCGCAGGGTCTCGCAGGGGGTTTCGTCGATCTCCGGCTGGCCGATGCTGGTGGAATGCACATAGGTCTCGTGCGTCAGGTCCATCAGGTTGTCGATCATGAGGCGATAGTCGCAGCCGATGTGATACAGCCCGCCGCCATAGGCCCACTCGGGGCTGTCCGACCATTCGAAGTCGGGAATGGCCGCCACGTCGGCCTGGGCCGCCTCCCCCGGCCAGACCCAGACGAAGCCATGGCGCTCCTGCACCGGGTAGCGCCGCACGGCGGCAAAACGCTCGACCTTCTGCCCGGGCATGGCGATGGTGCGGCCCTCGGCCCCCATCACCAGGCCGTGGTACCCGCAGACCAGGTGACCGTCCTTGCACTGGCCTAGCGAAAGCGGCGCGCCGCGGTGCGGGCAGAAGTCCTCCAACGCCACCACCTCACCCTGGCCGTCACGCCAGAAGACGATGCGCTGGCCGCAGATGGTGCGGCCCAGGGGCTTGTCGGCGAACTCGTCGGGCGTGCAGGCAACGTACCAGTGATTGAGAGGGAACATGGGCGACTCCGCTGGATTGGATCCAATTGTCTATTCGAAAGACCATCCCATCAAGAAATTCAGCCAAATTGGATCCCAAGAAATGGATTTGGCACTTTTCAGACGGACGCGCGCTGACGTTCTCGATTCGTGCGATCTGCAGTGGGCGAAAAGCAACACCCACGTCTATAAACTGATTAAGAAGGTAGCGGCGAAACGCCGTTGGCCACGTGGGCGTGTTTGTGAGCGAGCAAGGGGGGATGAGATGACGCAAGTGCCGAAGAGTCGTGTCCGGCGGATGGGTGCCGGTTTGGCGTTGGTATGGGTACTGGCGCTGGCAGGCTGCGGCGGTGGTGGTAGCGGGGGTGGCAATTCGAGCGGGGGTGACCTCCTCGTGTCGTTTGACAACGTGAGCGCCTCGTTCAATCTGTGGGAAGCCACAGACTACTCGCCGCAGATCGGCGGCCTGAATGGCAACACGCCGATTTGCCAGATGGACGGGAACCTGCCGCCAGGCTTGGCGCTTCAATCGAACGGCTGCCGCCTAACCGGATCACCTACCTCGCCCGGGTTTTGGGGCGGCACCTTGATCCTGACGGTGGATGGCTTCAAGGGTTCAGTGAGCGCCCCCGCCATCTTTACCGTCATCGGGCCGACGGTCACGGGCGTCGGCATCAACGATCAACCGGGTGTCACCTGGGCAGCCCCATTCAACCTGTCGCCGGCGGTGACGCTCAACTTCGCGACCCGAGCAGATGACCAGATCACCTATTCGCTGGACTCACCCCTGCCGAGCGGCGTGAACTTCGACGGCAACACCGGCGCACTCTCGGGTTCGACCGACCAGGTGCCAGGAAGCAGCTTTCCCCTGGTGGTTCGGGCCACGCTCGTGCGAGGCAACCTGACGGTGAACACCCCGCCGGCCAACCTGTTCGTGAGCGTCGGCATGCCGGCCTTCGACTACGACCATGCCTGGGACTATTGGTGGGTGACGCCCTTTCAGTCGAATCCGACGACGCTGACACTGGCGCCAGGTGCCACCGTGAACTACTCGATGGCTGCCGGCCAGGCCCTGCCGCCAGGCATCTCGCTGAACCCGGCAACCGGTGTCGTCTCGGGAACCCCTCAGGCCTTCGACATCTCCGCCTCGGCTTCGATCTGGGGTGCCAGCATCGTCCGCACGATCACCGACGCCAGCGGCCACGAATACACGCAGCAGATCCACATGTTTCCCCGGTACGTGCTACCGGAGTTCACCTACCTCTCCAGCGACACCGCCACCGGCCTCGAGTCGTTCGAACTGGTACACGACCAACCCTTCAGCTTCGGCTTGCCGCGGCGCCGCAATTTCTTGCCTGACGATGTGGCCACAAGCTTCGGCTTGGCGGCCGACGGCCCGCTCGGTGATGCACCGCCGGCGTGGTTGCATGTCGATCCGAACACGGGTGAGATCACCGCCACGCCGCCCGCAAGTGCGGCCAACACTCGTCACTCGTTCACCCTCACGGTGACGGTCACCCGCAACGGCCAGAGCATCAAGTCGGGGGCGCAAGCGACATTCGTCGTGCACTGACCGCGGCTCCTTTGCACTTTCAGCGCCTTGATGTCTGACTCCTGCAAGTCGAGTCAGCCGCAGGTACGGCGACGCCCAGCACAACCGAACCGAGCAGCCAATCGAGGCACTGACAGGTAAGTACGAAGTAGGGGTCAGGTCTTGCCATTTGCCTTTGCTGAGCGCCGACTTCGCAGGAACACACATTGGTTTCGTCGGCACCGACGGGCGCGGAAAGGCGGACGAAAGGCAAGAATCAAGACCTGCCCCCGCCAGTCTCGCGACATCGCCGCCTAACTGCAGGCCGTGATCGCCGAGGATTCGGAGGACCCGGCCTATCTGGCCCACGCACAGGGCGCGGCGGCCCGTGCCCGCAACATGAGTGAACTCGCACGCCACACCGGTCTCACCCGCAAAGTATTGCGCAAGGCGCTCGCCCCCGACGGCAACCCAAGTTATGCGACGGTGGCAAAGGCACTGGGATTCCGGTTGACGCTGGCGCCAGTGGACAAGGTCTCGCGCGAGGCTCGAGACCTGACCCAGTGAGCAAATCGGTACTGGGCGCGTATTTCCGCAGGATGTGCTCACGCATGGACAAACCCAAGGCGGTGACCGCTGCCGCGCACAAACTGGCCCGCCTCATCTACACCCTGCTTACCAAGGGCGTCGAATACACCGATCAAGGGCAGGACTACTTCGAGGAACGCTACCGCCAGCGCGTGCTGCACAACCTCGCCCAGCGTGCCGCCAAGATGGGCATGAAGGTTGTACCAGTCGAAGGTGCCGCTTGAAAAACACACGGCAGATCAACTACTAATAAGGAGTTTTTTAAGAATACGTTGATCACGTTGCATTTGCATGCCGAACCTGCGCTGTTATTAATTTAAATGCTCATATATTTAAGATTGCTAATATTTTCTCGAATTTCATTGAGTTTGAGTAGTTTTGGAAAGACTGCTTAATGTAATTGCGCATATCGGCCTCTCTATCATATACGCGCAGCGAGAATACTGTCCCCGTTACAGTTAATTGCAAATCGCCTGCGTACGTGATTGTATTTGGCTTTACGGTAAATCTATTTGATGATTGCATCCAAGAAAACATTCGACCCATCTCAATTTTGCTCCACATATAATCACCAGCCTCAAGTGGAATAAGCACGTATTCCTCGCTTTCTTTGAAAAAGACAAACGCCTTAGGTCCAATCGCATTCTCTGCAAATCTACTTGCATAAGAGGACTCTTTAGAGAATGGCTGTATTCCAATTCGAGCTTTTGCGTTTGATGTAATCTTTATGGCCAGTATTCCTTGGTTGGCCAATAATGGCTTACCATCTTCTGCACGGGGTGTAATTACGCAACCGGTCAAAAGCAGTATTGCGCTGACCAGAAAGGTGAAAAAAATGCGATAAATCATCGGCTAATTACCAAGTTGTGGGTGGTTGATTTACTTTTTGCTGATGTCTGGGGTATAGGCCTAACAGATAGCGTTTATCTGGCGAGCAAAGTCGAGGGCAGATGCCTCGACGAGATTCGAGGCAGATAAACCGTGTTGAACTGAACCATCGCGCCTCCCGTGCCGTCGCCGGTGTTGTGGTTGTTGCAGCCAAGGGGATTGGATCGATCCCGGTCTTGGCTGCAGCCCATTATGGTGAGGCTGACGCGCTTGTGAAGGCCTGCCGTGGCAGCTGTGGTGCCGTGGCGGCGTGCGTGGCTGGGCTGCCTCGGCCGATTCGACCGCTGTCGCGGCAGGTGCCGCATGCAAAGGCACGAGCCAGGTCAGCCCGTCTGCGGTGACAGAAGCGGCGAACCTCGGCATCGATGACCAAGGCCAAGGGGCTCATGGTGGCGCCCTCGCAGCCTCTCCATGCATCCACGCCAGGAAGGCTTCCACCGGCGGGCGCTGGGCGTGGCGGGCCGGGTAGACCAGGAAGTGGGCCTTCACCACCACGGCGCGGTCCAGGCCGAAGACTGGTTCCAGGCGGCCGTCGGCGATGTGGCCGGCGGCCATGGTGGCGCTTTCGAGCGCCACGCCCAGGCCTTGGGTGGCGGCGTCGAGTGACATGTGGGCGCGGTCGAAGCGCAGGCTGTAGCGTTCGGGCGCACGCAGGTTGGAATGGGCGCGTAGCCAGTCTGCCCACTGCACCACGCTGACGTTGCTCTGGATGAGGGGCAGTTCCAGCAGTTGCTCGATGCGGCGCAGGCGGCGCTCGCGGACAAAGGCCGGGCTGGCCAGGGGCAGGATGCGTTCCTCGAAGATGGGCTCGACCACCAGGTCGCCCCAGCGCGGCACGCCGTAGCGGATGTCGAGGTCGGCCTGGCCGAGCGAGAAGTCGCTGTGGGTGTGCGCCGCCGAAAAATTGAGCGAGATCTCCGGGCAGGCCTGGGCAAAGGCGCGGATGCGGGGCATCAGCCACAGGCTGGCGAGGGTGGGCGAGCAGTGCACGTAGAGGCTGTTGCTCATGCCCTGGCGCAGGTCGTCGGTGGCCGTACCGATGGCGGCCAGCGCGCCGCCGATGCGGCCCAGGTACTGCTCGCCCGCCGCGCTCAGGCGCACGCCGTGGGCGCTGCGCTCGAACAGGCGCAGGCCCAGGTGGGCCTCCAGCCGCGCCACCTGGTGGCTGACGGCCGAGGCGGTGAGGTGCAGTTCGGCGGCGGCCAGGGCAAAGCTGCGGCGCCGGGCCACGGCCTCGAAGGCCAGCAGGTTGGGGAGGGGTGGCAGACCGGCCATGGGGGCAACCCTGTCGTTGCATGACGGATCATCATCTTAGTGTGATGAGACTTCGCTTGTCGTCATGTTGGCCCGGTTTCAAGATGCGCTCCGTGTTGTCGCAGCCCCCTCACACAGGCGCCGCGACCCCCACCCGCCCACACCCCCCGTTCCACAC
>JBJOKP010000004.1:0-15442 GCA_046046045.1 Pseudomonadota bacterium
GGACCAGGCGCTTGTAGCTGTTGGTGCCGGGGTTGGTGATGGCGTTCAGCGCACGGGCGTGCTTGATGATGCCGCCGATGTAGTACAGCGCGAAGTCGCTCAGGCCGGCGTAGCCGTCACCGGCGAACAGGTTCTTGCCGTCCTTCCACACGGACTGGTGCACGTGCATGCCGCTGCCGTTGTCGCCGACGATGGGCTTGGGCATGAAGGTGGCGGTCTTGCCGTAGGCAGCGGCCACGTTGTGGATGATGTACTTCTGCAACTGGACCCAGTCGGCGCGCTGGATCAGCGTGCTGAACTTGGTGCCGATTTCCATCTGGCCGGCGTTGGCCACTTCGTGGTGATGCACTTCGACGGGGATGCCGACCGATTCGAGGATCAGGCACATCTCCGAGCGCATGTCCTGGCCGCTGTCGACCGGGGGCACAGGGAAATAGCCGCCCTTGACGGTGGGACGGAAGCCCTTGTTGCCGTGCTCGTAGTCCTTGCCGGTGTTCCAGGCGGCTTCTTCCGACTCGATGGAGCAGAAGGAGCCCGACATGTCGGCGCCCCAGCGCACGCTGTCGAACACGAAGAACTCGGGTTCCGGACCGAAGTAGGCGGCGTCGCCCAGGCCGGTGGACTTCATGTAGGCCTCGGCACGCTTGGCCAGCGAGCGCGGGTCGCGCTCGTAGGGCTTGCCGTCGGCCGGGTCGATGACGTCGCAGGTCAGGATCAGCGTCGGCTCTTCGAAGAAGGGGTCGATGTTGGCCGTGTTCGGGTCGGGCATGAGCTGCATGTCCGAGGCCTCGATGCCCTTCCAGCCGGCGATCGAGGAACCGTCGAAGGCGTGACCCGACGTGAACTTGTCTTCATCGAAATGCGAAACCGGCACGGAGACGTGCTGTTCCTTGCCACGGGTGTCGGTGAAACGGAAGTCAACGAACTTGACCTCGTTCTCCTTCACCATCTTCATGACGTCGGCGACGGTCTTGGCCATCAAGGGCTCCTAACGAATGCGGTGTGGGGAAAGGTAGGGGTGCTGGGTGTTCGGACCGTCGCGGTCCGAAGCACCCGGCAATTTAGCAGAAAGCGTGCCCGCGCCCACCCTCGGTGCGGCAGACAGGGAGCCTTGGCCAGGCCGGCTACGCCTCAGCCCTGTGAGGCCCCTGGCCCGCCGCCCGGACCGTTGCAGGCGTCACGGTTACGGCAAGGCAGGGCAGACATGCACCAAACCTGTGCGAACAGGGAATCACGATCGCACCGATTCGGCGCCAAGCTCTGCACCAAAGTGGATCAGACCCTGGCGCAGCTGCATCCAAGCCTGCTCCAGCGCCTCACCGCGTCCCTTGACGCCGAGTTCGATGTGCCGGCCGTGCACCGGATGGTCCACGCTGGGCAGGCTGAAGACCTTGACCGTGGGATGGGCCGCCTCCACCGCTTCCATCAAGGGCGTGAGGCTGGCCTCCATGGCACCGTAGACGATGACCGCCCGCTCGGTCTGTGCGCCGCTGCCATGGGTGTCCGCATACCGGTCATCCAGCAGGGCCTCGATCATGGGGTGGGCCATGACGGGGAAGCCTGGGACGAAGTGCAGGGCGCCCACGCTGAAGCCGGGAATCTTGTTGTAGGGGTTGGGGATGAGTTCGGCGCCCTCGGGGAACACGCCCATCTGCAGGCGATGGAGGTTGTCCGGCCGCTCCGGCTCATAGGGTTCGCCCCGCTCGGTGGCCAGGTCGCGCATGCGCTCCTGGATCAGCGCCCGCGCGCCCTCGTGCAGCACCAGCGGGCGATCGAGCGCCGCGGCAGCAGCCTGGCGGGTATGGTCATCCGGCGTGGCGCCGATGCCGCCGCAGCAGAACACTGGATGGCCGCAGGCAGCGGCCTCCCGCAGCGTGGCGGTCAGCAGCGGGCGGTCGTCACCCACGTAACGGGCCCAGCTCAGAGCCAGGCCACGGGCCTTGAGCAGGTCGATGACCTTGGCAAGGTGCTTGTCCTGACGACGGCCGGACAGGATTTCGTCGCCGACGATGATGAGACCGAAGCGCATGAGCTAACGATGAGACGGGTGGACGTGGCGGACTGGCTTTCAGCGTTTCAGGCCTGGGGCGGTTCGGGCAGCGCCTGCAGCGGCGCGGCGGGAGGTGCGGCAGCAGGCAGGCGCGTGGCGGGCTCCACAGGTGCAACAGGGGCGGCCACACCCTCCACGACCGCGGCGTCACCCGCGTCCATGGCCCGCTGCGCCGCCAGGGCGGCCAGGGTGTAGTGGGCAAACCAGAGCGCCGCAAAGGCGAACACCATGGTGTAGACCCAGGCAAAGACCGGCACC
Organism: Pseudomonadota bacterium; assembly: GCA_046046045.1. Taxonomy (GTDB): domain Bacteria; phylum Pseudomonadota; class Gammaproteobacteria; order Burkholderiales; family Burkholderiaceae_C; genus Sphaerotilus. The sequence continues at coordinate 2,309 of JBJOKP010000004.1, forward strand.
AGCAGCGGCATCATGGGCAGGGCCATCACGCCGCCCACCCAAACCAGGGAAGGCGCGCCGCCCAGGTAGCCGGTCAGCACCCCCATGGCCAGCAGCGGGCCGCGGTGGCGGCGGCGCAGGCGGCGGCTTTCCTCGGCCGTTGCATGGTCGGCCAGGGCATCCCAGGCCAGCAACCTGGCCGTGAGCCAGCCCCAGATGAGCGGGGGCAGCAACAGGGCCAGCGGCGGCAGCAGCCAGAGCGGCAGGCTCAGCACCAGCACCGCCAGGGCCAGCAGGGTGCTGCCCAGGGACAGGGCCAGGCTCTGCCACCAGCGGCCGCCACGGCGGGCCTCCAGGTCGGGGAAGCGACGCCGCGCCACCAGGCCCACCAGGGCCGGCATCATGAAGGCCATCACCAGCAGCAGCGAGGTGATGAGCAGCACCGGGATGGACAGCGCCACCACCACCAGCGGGCCCAGCACGGTGCGGAAAGCGCCATTGCTGATGCCGTCCAGCCAGAGCATGGCCGGGGCCAGCAGGGCCGATTGCTCCAGGCCCAGGCGCACGGCGTCGACCGCAGGCTCCCAGAAGAACCAGCCCAGCACCAGGGCGCCCCCACCGGCCAGCAACACCGGTAGCAGGCCCATCAGCCAGACCTGCGGGTAGAAGCAATAGAGGCATGCGCGCCAGAAGGCATCGAGACAGAGCTTCATGCGCCGAGCATAACGGTGCCTCGCGCACACTCACCACCACCGCCACCGCGGGCAGGTTGGCGGGGGCAGGCCTGGTCAGCCGCGACCGATCAGGCGCATCAGCCCCAGGCGCTGCTGGGCCCAGAAGCCCTGGCCATAGTCACGCCCCTGTTCGATCTGGTCACGCACGCCGGTGGGGCCGCGATGTTCGGCAAAACTCGCCGTGCCGAAGAGGATGTCCCAGATCGGGAACAACACGGCGAAGTTGTGGCCACCCAGCGTGCCCTTGCCCTGGCTCTCGTGGCCAAAGCCCACGGCGTGGTGGGCGCGGTGGTAGCGCGGTCCGACCAGCAGGCGCTCGCCGATGAGGCCAAACGAGATGCGCAGGTTGGCGTGCGAGAGGTTCTCGATCAGCTGGGTGCAGGCCACGACGGCAACGAACTGCCCCGGCGGCACGCCGATGACACGCGCCAGCACGGCCAGGGTCACGTCGCGGATGAGGTCGTCGAGCAGATGGTTGCGGCTGTCGGTCCACATCGTCATCTGGCGCTGGCTGTGGTGCACGGCGTGCAGCGCCCACCACCAGTCGTAGCGGTGTTCGAGGCGGTGGAACCAGTAGTCGAACAGGTCGAAGACCAGCAGGTAGACGATGAAGGGCGCCACCAGTGTGTCGGTCACCCCGGGCCACCAGGGCGCGATGAGTTCGTCGACATGCCAGCCCGCAAAACCGTGCAGCGAGGCCCAGCCCCAGCCATCCAGCAGCACCGGATCGAGGGCGAAGAAGACGACCAGCCGGAAGAGGCCCAGGCGATGGATGCAGGTGTAGAGCACGTCGGTCCGCACCGACTGGCGGTCGACCAGCGGCTCGACCGGGCGCCAGCGCTGCAGCGGCCCCATCACCAGCACCAGCAGGCTGATCTGGATGAGGCCGACCAGCAGCCAGCCGGTGGCGTTGTAGGCATCTTCCAGCACCGAGGCACCGCCGGCGGCATAGACCAGGGGCTGTACCACCCGCTCGAACAGGGTCTGCTGGGTCTGGTCGAACAGGTTGATCAGGGCGTCGAGTGTGACCATCACGAGGGCATCCGGGTCGGCTGCGCCGCTCAGGGCGTGGTCGGGGCCGGGCCCGCCAGCACGGCGTCCCGGTACTGCGGGTGGCTGGCCAGGGTCTCGAAGCAGAAACCGCGCTGCTTCAGGCCGATGATCAGCGGTTCAAGCACGGCCGGCGCCCAGGGTTCCTGGCGCGACCAGATGCCCAGGTGGGCGAGCAACACGTCACCTTTGCGGAGGTCGCGCAGCGCCCTCTGCAGCAGGGCGGCATTGGGATAGCGCTCGCTGGGCAGTTCGTCGCCGAGGAATCCGGCCGGGCTCCAGCCCACGTGGCGCCAGCCGCACCGCGAGGCAGCCGCCAGCAGGGCCGGGGAGGTCTTGCCGCCAGGGGCACGGAAGAGCGGGGCAAGATGGCCGGAGCCGCCGGTCATGGCCTCGAAGCGGCGCGACACCGCCGCCAGCTGGCCGCAGTAGGCCTGAGCCTCCACGGTGCGGCGCTGGCCGGCCAACGGCCCGGCCGAGGCCTGCACCTCGAAGCGGCCGTCCGGGCGGTCGGCCTTCCAGTAGGTGTGGTCCAGGGTGTGCGAGCCGAAGAGGTGGCCCTCGGCGGCCCGCGCCTTCCACCAAACGGCCCAGTGATCGTCCAGACTGCTGCCACCGTCCAGGGTCTTCTCGTCGGCCAGGAAGAACGTGACGCGGACCTGCTGGCGCGCCAGGACCTCGGCCACCAGGGGCGCCACGCCCATGTGGCCGGTGTCCAGCGTGAGGTAGACCGGCTTGGCGCAGGCGGCTGGACCCGAAGCTACGTTCGCCGAAGCCGGCGCAGCCCGTGACGGCAGGACTGCCAGCATCGCCAGGCAGGCAGCGACGAGCAGGCTGCCGGTCAGGCCGCGGCGCTTGCCCCACAGGACCACGCCGTCCGACTCAGAGCCGGCCGGCATGCTCCAGCATCCAGACGCCGTGGGGCGACTTGCCGACATTGACCTGCTTGACCACCTTGCGCTCATTGGTATCGATGATGCTGAGCTTGCGGGCCCAGCGCGAGGCCACGTAGATGTAACGCCGGTCGGCCGAGAGGTCCATGCAGTCCGGCCCGCCCGGAGCCGGGTAGGTGTCGACGGTCACCAGGTTCTGGCTGTCGATGCGGCTGATGGTGTTGGCCACCCGGTTGCTGACGAGCACATGGCGCTTGTCGCCCCAGGCGCGGAAGGCATGGGCCCCCTCGCCCGTGGGGATGCGCTTGATGAGCTTGGCCGGACTGACGCTGACGTCGTAGGCCTCGACCACGCTGTCGCCGGTCAGGCCCACCAGCAGCGTCTTGTCGTCGGCGGTGAGGTAGACGTCGGCCGGCATCTTGCCCACCGGAATGGTCCAGCGCGGCGTCTGTGTGGCGAGGTCGATGGCCATCAGCTGGTCGCTGTCCTGCAGCGAGGCGTAGATGACCGTGCTCTTGGTGTCGATGTTCAGGTGGCTGGGCGTCTTGCCGGCGGGCACGCGCTTGGCCAGCGTGAGGTCGAAGCCGCCGGGCGCCGAGCTGCGGTTGACCTTGTAGATGTCCACATGGTTCAGCCGGTTGGCCGCCGTGACGAACCACTTCATGTCCGGCGAGAACTTGAGCTGGTAGGGATCGACGATGTCCGGGATGGTGCGCTGGATGTCGCCGGTGCGTGGGTCCACCAGGGTGAGCGAATCGCTCATCGCGTTGGCCACCAGCAGCGACTTCTCGTCCGGCGCCAGGTAGAGGTGGTGGGGCTCCTTGCCCGTGGGCACGCGGCGCAGCTCGGTGTGGGTGGTGGCGTCGATCACGCTGATGGTCGCGTCGAGCGAATTCAGCACGAAGATCGGCGGGCGCGTCGGCACCTGTGCCCCCTGCGCCCAGGTCAGACCCGTCGCGCTCCATCCCATCAGGCCGCTGACGCCCAGCACGCTGCTCTTGAGCAGGCTGCGGCGGCGCGGGCAGGTCTCGTTGGTACTCACTCTCTACCCCGTCAAATGCCGCTTCAGTGTAGCCCCGCCCCCTGCCGCGGCAGCACGAAACGGCTGCAGCACACGACTCACGGAGGGACACCCCCGGGACCCTGCGGCATTTGGACGCTTTGCACCACCACCGCGTGGCGTGCCCACCGCAGCCGGCTTGCCCCCGGGATCGCGGCAGCGCCCCGGTCCGATGACCGTCTGCCTCAATGCAGGTGCACCCCCCCGGTGATGCTGGCGATCACCAGCAGGCCGGCGCCCAGCCAGCTCACCTGGATGACGGTCTCGCGCAGGTTCAGGCGCTGCTGCAGCTGGGGAATGAGGTCGGCCACCGCCACGTAGACGAAGCTGCTGGAGGCCACCACCAGCAGAAAGGGCAGGTAGTCCTGGAAGGCGCCGATGGCGAAGTAGCCGATCAGCCCGCCCAACACCGCCGCCAGACCGGAGATGGCGTTGTAGACCAGGGCGCGCCGGCGGCTCAGTCCGGCATTGAGCAGCACGATGTAATCACCCACCTCCTGCGGGATCTCGTGGGCGGCGATGGCCAGGGCGGTCACCACGCCCACATGGCCGTCCGCCAGGAAGGCCGCGGCAATGATGAGGCCGTCGCAGAAGTTGTGGATGCTGTCGCCCACCAGCACGCTCCAGCCGCCGCGGCCAGCCTGGGCGGCATCAAAGCCGTGGTGGTGGTGATGGTGGGGATGGTCACCCTCGTGGTGATGGCTGTGGCGGTAGAGCTCGGCCTTCTCCAGCAGGAAGAAGAAGAGCAGGCCGCCCAGCAGAGCCATGAAGAGGGCGTGGGGATCCGCATGCTCGTGGCCATGCCCTTCGAAGGCCTCGGGCAGCAAGTGCAGCAGGGCCGTGCCCAGCAGCACCCCGGCCGAGATGCTCACCATGTGGGGCACGATGCGCGAGATCAGCCCCACGGTGAGGGTGGCCGCGATCACCACCGAAAGCAGGCCACCCACCAGGGTGGCGAGCACGATCGCCAGCAGCGTCATGCTGCGCCCTGGTCACGCAGCCAGCGCAGGCAGCGCGCCCAGCCATCCTCGGCCGCGGCCTTCACATAGCTGGGCCGGTAGTCGGCGTGGAAGGCATGCGGCGCCTCGGGGTAGACGGTGAAGCTGGAGCGTTTGCCCGCCGCGCTGCCCTGGGCCAGGGCGGCCTTCATCTGCTCCACCGTGGCCAGGGGAATGCCGCCGTCATGGCCACCGTAGAGGCCCAGCACCGGCGCCTTGAGCTCGCCGGCCAGTTCGACCGGATGGCGCGGCGTGAGCGGGCTGCTCTGCCCCACGAGGCGGCCATACCAGGCCACGCCGGCCTTGACCGCGGGCTGGCGCGGGGGCTGGTGGGCCGCGTACAGCCAGGTGATGCGACCGCCCCAGCAGAAGCCGGTGATGGCGCTGCGCCGGGTATCGCCACCATGTGCCGCCGCCCAGTCCAGGCAGGCATCGAGGTCGCCCATCACCTGCTCGTCGGGCACCTTGGCGATGACCTCGCTGATCAGCTTGGCAATCTCGCCATAGCTGCTCGCGTCGCCCTGGCGGATGAAGAGTTCGGGCGCAATCGCCAGATAGCCTTGGCGGGCGAACCGCACGGCAACGTCGGCGATGTGTTCATGCACGCCAAAGATTTCGCTCACCACCAGCACCACCGGCAGATTGCTGCGTCCCGCCGGGGCGGCACGGTAGGCCGGCATCTTGAAGTCACCCACGGGGATGGTGACCTCGCCGACCTCCAGGCCGTCGGTGGGCGTCTTGATCACGCTCTGGGCCATCACCGGCAATACGGCGGCCGCAAAACCGCTGCCCAGGGCGGTGCGAACGAAGTCGCGCCGGGCGTTGCCGCTACGGGACGCTCCCGGGGCCAGGCTGTTGATGTCGGTGTTCAGATCGCGGATCGGGTCCATCGGCGCCTCCTCATGTCTGCAGGACGAGGCGCGGATTCTGGACGATGACTGCCCGGCCTGCCGGCGCGGGGCCGCCTCCTAGAATCCGGCGCCTTCATGGAGACCGGACATGAGTATCGACGCCCCGCCAGCCGGCAGCAGCCCTGACAGTACCCGCCACGTCGACAAGCAGATCGACACCCGCGGTCTGACCTGCCCCCTGCCCATCCTCAAGGCCAAGAAGGCGCTGGCCGAGCTGGGCAGCGGCCAGCTGCTCGAGGTGCTGGCCACCGACCCAGGATCCATCCGCGACTTCCAGGCCTTCTCGCGCCAGACCGGCAACGAACTGGTGGAGCAGCAGACCCTGGCCGGCGGCGAGTTCATCCATCTGCTGCGGCGGCGCTGACGGCCGCGATGCTGCCGTTGTGGCGGCAGGCTCAGAGCTCGAGTCGACGCAGATAGTCGCGGAAGCCCGGGCCCAGCACCGGATGGGTGAGGGCGATCTCGACATTGGCCTCGAGGAAACCTTCCTTGCTGCCACAGTCGTAGCGGCGGCCCTCGTAGCGGTAGGCGAACACCTTCTCGCGCCTGAGCAGTGCGGCAATGCCGTCGGTGAGCTGGATCTCGCCGCCCACGCCGCGCGGCTGCGTGGCGATCTCGTGCAGCACGCCGGGCGTGAGGATGTAGCGACCGGCCACGCCCCAACGCGACGGCGCAACCTCGGGGGCCGGCTTCTCGACGATCTGGCTCACGTCCATCAGGCGCTCGCCGACCAGGTTGCCGGCCACGATGCCATAGCGGCGCGTGTGTTCAGGCGGCACTTCCTGCACCGCCAGGATGGAGGCGCGCCATTCGTTGAACTGCTCGACCATCTGGGCCAGCACCGGCTGCTCGCCAATCATCAGGTCGTCGGCCAGCAGCACGGCAAAGGGTTCCTGGCCGATCAGGCGCCGGGCGCACAGCACCGCATGGCCCAGGCCCAGGGCCTGGGCCTGGCGCACGTAGATGCACTCCATGTCGGCCGGCTTGACGCTGCGCACCACCTCCAGCAGCTCGCGCTTGCTGGACTGCTCGAGGGCCACCTCGAGCTCGTAGGTCATGTCGAAGTGATCCTCGATGGCACGCTTGTGACGCCCGGTCACGAAAATCATCTCGCGCACGCCCGCGGCGTAGGCCTCCTCGACCGCGTACTGGATCAGCGGCTTGTCCACCACCGGCAGCATTTCCTTGGGCTGGGCCTTGGTGGCCGGCAGGAAACGGGTGCCGAGACCGGCGACGGGAAACACAGCTTTTCTGACCTGCATGGACAACATTCCTCCTGGGGGATCTTCAACCATCGATCCTGGATGCGGCAAACAGACCACATCCGGGTTCGCCCGGAAGTGTGCTGTGCATTCCGACCCGTGGCCACCCGTGTCGCGGGGGTGTGGATCAGCGGCCGCTGTTTAACATTCAACGAATGTTCGTGCATTGACATGTCGAAACCCGGGGCAAGGCGCAGCCGGGCGTCCAACCCGACCCGCTGCCCATGGATCTCCTGATCGTCGAACCCCTCGAAGCCGAAGTCCTGCAATGGCTGGACGCCCGGCATGAGCTGTTCTATGCCCCGCGCCTGCCACGCGACTCCCAGGCCTTCGACGAAGCTCTGGGAGCAGCCCGCGCCGTCCTGCTGCCGCCCAGCCTGGGCATGGACGCCGAAGGCCTGGCGCGGGCCGCGCGCCTGCGCGCCATCGGCCGCATCGTCGGCGGGCCCGACAACCTCGACCTGGCCGCCTGTGCCCAGGCCGGCGTGGAAGTGGTCCGCAGCACCGACGCCGCCGCGCCGGCCGAGGCCGAGTTCATGCTCGGCGCCCTGCTCTCGTTGATGCGGCCCAGCCCCAGCGAGGTCGGCCGCGTGGCCGGCCGCGAGCTCAGCTCCAGCTGTGTCGGCCTGGTCGGCATGACGGCCACGGCCCGCTCCATGGCCGGGCTGCTGCGGCCCTTCGGCTCGCGCCTGGTGGGCTATGACCCCACGCTGCATGCCTCCGACGCCCAGTGGAGCCGCTGGGGCGTGCAACCCCTGGGCCTGCGCGAGCTGTTCGAGAACGCCGACGCCGTCTGCGTCCAGATGGCCTATTTCAACCGCTACCGCGGCCTGATCGGCGAACGGGCCCTGCCCCACTGCAAGCCCGGCCAGGTGCTGGTGAGCGTGGCGCCCATGGCCCTCTTCCATGAAGAAATGCTGGCCGAGGTGCTGCGCAGCGGCCGCATGAACGCCGCCTGGCTGGACTGCGTCAACGCCGGCCTGCTTGATGCCGGCCAGCCCCTGCACGGCGTGCGCGGCCTGCTGGTCACGCCCCGGCTGGCGGCCTACACGCGCGAGGCCCGGGTGCGCAGCGCCTGGTGCGTGGCCCGCCGCATCGACGAGATCCTGCGCACCACGCCCGAAGGCGCCCGCAGTGGCCCGCCGCCGCGTCGCCGCAGTGCCGAACTGCACCGCCAGCACCTGCAGCACCAGCAGCAGCACCAGGCCACGGGCGCAGCCACCGTGCCCCTGGTGGATCAGCTCGATGCAGGCGAACCCGCCTATGGCGCCGAAGCCTCGACCGCCGGCTTCGCCGCCGCCACGGCACCGCTGACGGCCGGTTCGGCCACCGGCCAGCCGCGCGGCGCGGGCAGCCCCACCGGCAACACCTCCAGCAGCCCCTCGGCCCGCGAAGGTCGGCCGTCCCGGCTCTGACCGGCGGCAGAACCTGCGGCTAGCATGGGGTCAGGCGCCGCGCCCGCTGGCGGCGTCGCTCCATCCCTCTGCCCAGCCCGCTGCGCCACCATGATCCTCGAAGTCGCCGACATCCACATCCAGCCCGGCCGCCAGGCCGAATTCGACGCGGCCATCCGCCATGGCGTCGAGACCGTCATCGCCAAGGCCACGGGCTACTCAGGCTACCGGGTGGTCAAGGGCATCGAATCTCCCGAGCGCTATCTGCTGCAGATCTGGTGGGCCACGCTGGAGAACCACACGGTGGACTTCCGCGGCTCGGCGGCCTTCGCCGAATGGCGCGCCATCGTCGGCCCCTTTTTCGCCCAGCCGCCGCAGGTCGAGCACTTCAGCCTGGTGTGCGGCCAGCCGGCGCCCTGATCGGATTGGTGCCAGGTCGGCCCGGGTGGCTCAGACCTCCATGTACTCCAGCCGCGCGCGGCCTTCCTGCTTGGCGATGTAGAGCGCGCGGTCGGCGCGCTTGAGCAGCACCTCCACCGCCAGATCACCCTCGCGCAGGATGGTCATGCCGGCGCTGTAATCCAGCGCCAGGCCCAGCTCGGCCCGGGCCGCCTCGGCCAGAGCCCGGCGCAGGCGCCGGTCGAAGCCACGTGCGGCCTCGGCATCGGTGTGCGAGAGCAGCAGGCAGAACTCCTCGCCGCCGTAGCGCCCCACCAGGTCGCTGCTGCGCACATTGGCCAGCAGCAGGCGGGCGGTGAGCTGCAGGGCGCGGTCGCCCACGTCATGGCCATGCTGGTCGTTCACGGCCTTGAAATGGTCCAGGTCCAGCATCATCAGCACCAGGCCATGGTGGTGGCGCTGGGCTGCGTCGACGAAGGCCGCCGCCCGTTCCTGCCAGGCGCGGCGGTTGAGCACCCCCGTCAGGCCGTCGGTCACGGCCAGGCTGCGCAGCTGCTCCTCGGCCTCCTCGTGCCAGGCCACCAGCAGGGCCACGGTGACCAGGATGACGGAGAGGTGGGCGATCAGGAAGGCGGCGAGGTTGACCGGATGCGGCGCGGCAAAGCTGGGATAAAGCTCGGTGAACAGCCCGCCCAGCACGCCGCGCCAGGCCGTCACCACCGCCATGGCCGCCATGCAGCCGCAGACCAGGGCTCGCCAGCCCTGGGCGGCCACGCGGTCGGAGCCGAACACCGAGGCGCACAGGATGAGCATCTGCAGCGCCAGCCAGCCATTGGCCCAGGCCACGCGGAAGGCATAACTCTGGAAGCCGATGGCATAACCCAGCGGGCCCAGGACCAGGGCCACCAGCATCAGCGGCACCGCCGGCCGCGGGCCCAGCCAGCCGGCCAGGGCACGCTGCAGGAAATAGAGGCTGGCCGCCATGGCCGAGATGGCCAGGGGCGAAAGAAAGGCCTCGAACCAGCGCGCCGAGGCGATCATGGCCAGCCAGCCCAGGGCCTGGGCCGCCATCGCCGCCTGACCCCAGCGTGCCGCCTGGCTCACGTGCCGGCCCATCAGCACCGGCAGCAGGCCGGCGATGCAGACCAGGTGCAGCATCAGCAGCAGTTGCAGGGTGCGGACGTCGAAGCTCACGGTCAGGGCTGCGGGCGGTGAAAGAGAGGGCGGGCCGGGAGGCGTTGCCGCGTCACTGGAAGGCCACTTCGTCGAAGCTGCGCAGCTTGCGGCTGTGCAGCTGCTCCAGGCGCTGGCGGCGCAGGATGTCCAGCGCCCGCATGCCGATGCGCAGATGCTGGTCCACCCGGTCGCGGTAGAACTGGTTGGCCATGCCAGGCAGCTTGATCTCGCCGTGCAGCGGCTTGTCGCTCACGCACAGCAGGGTGCCGTAGGGCACGCGGAAGCGGAAGCCGTTGGCGGCGATGGTGGCGCTCTCCATGTCCAGCGCCACGGCGCGGCTCTGGCTGAAGCGGCGCTCGGGAACGCGGTTGGGCAGCAGCTCCCAGTTGCGGTTGTCGGTGCTGGCCACGGTGCCGGTGCGCATGATCTTCTTGAGCTCGAAGCCGTGCAGCTGGGTGACATCGGCCACCGCCTGCTCCAGCGCCAGCTGCACCTCGGCCAGCGGCGGGATGGGCACCCAGGGCGGCAGGTCCTCGTCCAGCACATGGTCCTCGCGCACATAGCCGTGGGCCAGGACGTAGTCGCCCAGCTGCTGGGTGTTGCGCAGGCCGGCGCAGTGGCCCAGCATCAGCCAGGCATGCGGGCGCAGCACGGCGATGTGATCGGTGATGGTCTTGGCATTGGCCGGGCCCACGCCGATGTTGACCATGGTGATGCCGCTGCGGTCCGGCCGCTTGAGGTGGTAGGCCGGCATCTGCGGCAGGCGCGGCGGTGGGGTGCCGGCCTCGTCGCCGGGCTCGGCAGCCATGCCGCTGCGGCGGGTCAGCACGTTGCCGGGTTCGACGAAGCAGTCGTAGTCGCTCGCCCCATCGGCCATCAGCTGGCGGCCCAGCTCGACGAACTGGTCGATGTAGAACTGGTAGTTGGTGAAGAGCACGAAGTTCTGGAAGTGCTCGGGCGCCGTGCCGGTGTAGTGGCGCAGGCGGTGCAGCGAATAGTCCACCCGCGGCGCGGTGAAGAGCGAGAGCGGCCGGCGCATCAGGCCGTCCGGCCCGGGCAGGGGTTCGTGCGTGCCGTTGGCGATGCCGTCGTCCATGGCGGCGAGGTCGGGCAGGTCGAAGCGGTCGCGCATGAGCAGGCGCTTCTCCGGCGACATCGAGCCTTCCACATGGTCATGCTCGGCAAAGCAGAAGTGCACCGGGATGGGCTGGCTGGACAGGCCCACCTCCAGCACCACGCCATGGTTGCGCAGCAGCAGCTCGAACTGCTCCAGATAGTAGTGGGCGTAGAGGTCCAGCCGGGTGAGCGTGGTCTCGTAGACGCCGGGGCCGGCGACAAATCCGTAGGCCAGGCGGGAATCGGCCCGCGCCACGGTATCGACACGCAGGCGCACGAAGGGGTAGCAGGCCCGCACCCGTTCGGCCGGCGGCTCGCCGCCGACGAAATCGAACAGCGCCTTGCGCAGATAGGCGAGGCCGCTGTCGTAGATGGCGGTGGCATGGGCCAGGGCCGCGCCCGCCTCGGTGAAGCTGCGGGTGCCTATGGTCAGGGTGGGGGACATGGCGTGATTGTGGGCCCCGCCCCGTGACACGCGGACGTCAAGCGGCACTCAGGCCGGCAGGCCGCCGGGCAGAGCGTGGCGGAGGTCCGCGGCGAAACGTCCTGATACCGCTGGCCGGCTGTCCGGGACGGGCCGGGACGGCGGCGCCGGCTCGGACACCGGCCCCAGCCCGGGGAAACTCTGCAGGCCCGAGCCCGGCAGGCTGCTGAGCCCGGAGCCGCGTGCCTCCACATGCCCGGCCACGTAGAGCGAACGCGGCAGGCAGCGAATCGAGAAGCGCGAGGACCGCGGCAGCACCTCGCCATCAGCCATCAAGTGCAGGGGTCGCGCGGCATCGACCAGGATCTTGCTGGCCCCGCCCCATTGCAGCGGCACCTGGGTCTCGCCACCCGGCTGGGGCGGCTCGGCCAGCGCCATGAAGCGCTGCGGCCGGCTGCGCGCCCACAGCAGGGCATGACGGCCGGTGGTGGCGCGCACCCGGGTCTCGAACACGGCATCCACCAGGCTGCTGCCCAGGCGGGTGCGCGGATCGGGCGAATTGGCCACGGCCAGGCCCAGGGCCTGGGCATCGTGCTGCAGCCGGCCGTTCACCCACAGCCGCAGGGCGAAGGGGGTGTTGCCCAGGCCAGCGCGCAGGCCGGCCCAGCGGTCGCCCAGGCGGCCGGCCCAGCCCGGCCCGGCCAGCCAGGCCGGCCCCTGGTGCAGCAGCTGGGCATGCAGGGCCTCCTGGCCGGCCAGCAGGCGGGTGACGAAGAGGCTGGTGATCTGGTCGACGCTGATCTGGGCCACGTCCACGGCCACCACCGGGGCATGCAGGGCGTAGCGCAGCGCCTCTTCCCAGCCCAGGCCAGCCAGGCCCAGCACGGTGGCGAACTCGTTGTGCCGGCCCGCCGGCACGAAGCCGACCCGGTGCCCGCAGCGCAGCACCGCCGGCAGCATGTGGTGCAGGCTGCCATCCCCGCCCACCAGCACGACGCGCGTGCGCGGCGCCATCACCATCAGCGTGGCCCGGGCGGCCTCGGCGTTGTCCGGCGCCAGCAGGGGCACGCCGGGGGCGTAGCGGGTCAGCCAGCGCTGGATGGGCTGGCGCAGCGCACGCGCCCGCCCGCCACCCGCCAGGGGATTGAGCAGCACCACGGCCTGGGTGCTCATGGGAACGGGCGGGGGCAGGTCATGCAGCGTGGCTGGACGGCGTGGCGGGCCAGGGGCGTGGACAGCCCCGAGCCGGCCTGCAGGTCAGTACTTGTAGACGCCCTGGCCGGCCTTGCGGCCCAGGCGGCCGGCGGCCACCATCTCGCGCAGCAGGGGCGCGGGACGGTACTTGGAGTCGCCGTATTCGCGCAGGTAGACCTCCATCACCGCCAGGCACACGTCCAGACCGATCATGTCGGCCAGGGCCAGCGGGCCGATGGGCTGGTTGCAGCCCAGCTTCATGGCGGCGTCGATGTCCTCGGCATTGGCCAGGCCCTCGCCCAGCACGAAGAAGGCCTCGTTGATCATGGGCACGAGGATGCGGTTGACGACGAAGCCCGGCGCGTTCTTCACGCTCACCGGCGTCTTGCCCAGGCGCTCGGCCAGGGCCACCACGGCCGTGTGGGTGGCGTCGCTGGTCTGCAGGCCGCGGATCACTTCCACCAGCGCCATCATGGGCACGGGGTTGAAGAAGTGCATGCCGATGAAACGCTCGGCCCGCTGCGTCACCGCCGCCAGGCGGGTG
>JBJOKP010000005.1:0-14784 GCA_046046045.1 Pseudomonadota bacterium
CGCCGAATACGCCCACGAGATCTGGAAGACCCGGCCCGTGCTGCTGGCCAGCCCCCCGGCCGCGGCCGCGCCAGGACCGGCGCCGGCGGCGTCGACGGCCTGAAAACACCGCCCCGATCCGTTGCCGTGCTGCAACGAATCGATTCCGGCCTTAATGCGCATACGCCGGGCAGGAGCAGCCCGGTTCCGTCAAGGCGGGCTGGAATGCCCCCCCTAGAATCCTTGCGCATGCAGGTGCTAGCCAAGGAGTCCGCGCGGATGCGTCGTCGTTCTGGAGCCGTCGCGCTCGATTTTTCGACCCGGGAACACCGGGGGCCGGAGCTGGCTGAAGGCCGTGGCGCAAGCCGCCTGCTTCAGCCGGGCCAGGCTGGCCATCCCCGCGCCACATCGCCCCGGCGGGCCCCGCGCTGATGGCGCCGACCCATCTTGGCGCCAGCCGGATCCGCAGCCGGCGTGGCAGCAGCGACCGCAAGCGCCGCGGCCCGCGGGCCCAGGCCGGCAGCAGCGGCAGCACCACGGTCCACCGCTCCGCCCTTGACGAGGAGCAGTTCGCCCGCGACATGAGCCTCATGCTGCGCTCGGGCCTGAGCGTGATGGAAGCGCTCAACACCGCACGTGAACGTGCGGGCGGCGCCGCCGGCAAGGTGGTCGACGGGCTGCTGGCCCGCCTCAACCAGGGTGATTCGCTCTCCCAGGCCCTGCAGGTGGGCGGCCATTTCAGCCCGGCCCTGCTGGCCAGCGTCAAGGCCAGCGAGATGACCGGCGACCTGGGCGAGAGCCTGGAGCGCTACGCCGCCAATGCCATGCGCATGCGCCTCATGCGCGCCAAGCTGGTCTCGGCCCTGGTCTATCCGCTGCTGCTGATCGGCGTGGCCTTCCTGGTAGTGCTCTTCCTGCTGGTCTATGTGGTGCCGCGTTTTGCCATGGTGCTGGAGAGCAGCCAGCAGGAACTGCCGGCGCTTTCGCAGGTACTGATCGCCATCGGCCATACCCTCAACGATGTGCAGGGCCCCGTCTGGGGCGGCATCGGCGCGCTCTTCCTGCTGGCGGCCTGGCGCATCTGGAGCATCGCCCGCTCCGGCCAGCTGGCCGCCACGGCGGTGTCGCTCGCCACCCGCATGCCCTGGCTGCGCGACCTGGTGCGGGCCTTCGGCCTGGGCCAGATGACCCGCAGCGCCGCCATGCTGACCCGCTCGGGCATCCCGGCCCTGCGCGCCCTGGCCATGTGCCGCGAGCTGCTCACGCCGCCCGACCGCCCCGGCCTGGACCAGGCCCTGGCCAATGCCTCGGCCGGCGCGCCCCTGGCCGCCTCCCTGCATACCGAAGGCCTGCTGGACAACCTGGGCCTGCGCGTGCTGCGCGTGGCCGAGCAGACCGGCGCGCTCGACCTGGCCCTGGACCGCCTGGCCGACATCCACGAGACCCAGCTCGAGCGCCAGCTTGAGCGGGCCGGCCGCCTGATCGAGCCAATCGTGATGTTGGGCATAGGTCTGGTGGTCGGCGGCATCGTGGTGCTGATGTATCTGCCGATATTCCAGCTGGCTTCGAGCATCCAATGACGCGCCTTTCCAGCGCGACACAGACACCCCCATGAGTGCCAACGTTTCCGACCACACCCAGCCCGCCGCGATGAGCGGCGGCATGCCGCTGGCTGACCGCCTGCAGCAGCGCTGGACCGAGCTCCAGCAGCGCGAGGGCAGCCGTGCCAGCCTGCCGGAATGGCTGAGCCTGCGCAGCGGCCTGGCCTGGACCGAGATGTCGGCCTGGGACGCCAGGCTCGTCGACCACCAGATGGTCAGCTTCGCCGAAGGCCAGCGCCGCCTCTGCGTGGCCTTGCGCGAGGGCGAGGGCGAGGCCGCGCCCCTGGTCATCGTGCTGGCCGATCCCTTCGACCGCGCCGGCCGCCTGTGGGTGGAAGGCCGGCTGCGTGCCGCGGGCAACCCGCCCTCGCGCTGGTTCGTGGCCGATGCCGCCGACGTCGCCGCCTTCTATGGCCGCCTGGAGCGCGAGATGCGCGCCCTGGACGGCCAGGGCGCCGAGTTCGAAGGCTCGGGCGGCGGCGACGAGGACAAGGAGGCGCTCAGCCTCTCCCTGGCTGCCATCAGCGCCGACGACAGCCCGGTGGTGCGCTTCGTCAACAGCACGCTGTACGACGCGCTCAAGGCCCAGGCCAGCGACATCCACATGGAGTGCTCCAACCGCGGCCTGGTGGTGAAGTACCGTCTGGACGGCGTGCTGCAGAGCGTCATTCGCCTGGATGGCCAGGAGCAGGCCGGCCGCGTCATCTCTCGCATCAAGGTGCTGGCCGACCTGGACATCACCGAGCGCCGCCTGCCGCAGGACGGCCGGCTCAAGATCAAGGTCAGCGGTCGCACGGTGGACATCCGCGTCTCCATCATGCCCAACCTGTACGGCGAAGACGCCGTGCTGCGTATCCTGGACCGCTACCAGCTGGCCGCCGACGACAAGCTCAGCCTGGCCCACCTGGGCTTTGGCGAAGACCAGTCGCGCTTCATCCGCCGCATGGGCCAGATGCCGCACGGCCTCTTCCTCGTCACCGGCCCCACCGGCTCGGGCAAGACGACCACGCTCTACGCCGTGCTCAGCGAGGTCAACACCGGGCTGGACAAGGTCATCACGATCGAAGACCCGGTCGAGTACCAGCTGCCCGAGGTGCTGCAGATCCCGGTCAACGAGGCCAAGGGCCTGACCTTCGCACGCGGCCTGCGCTCCATCCTGCGTCACGACCCCGACCGCATCATGGTGGGCGAGATGCGTGACGCCGAGACGGCCCAGATCGCCGTGCAGGCGGCGCTGACCGGCCACCAGGTCTATGCCACGGTGCACGCCAACAATGTCTTCGACGTGATCGGCCGCCTGGCCACCATGGGCGTGGACCCCTACAACCTGGTCGCCGCCCTGAACGGCGTGCTGGCTCAGCGCCTGATGCGGCTGATCTGCCGCGACTGCATCACCGACGACCAGCCCGACGCCGAACGCATCGCCGACAGCCAGCTGCCGGCCGGCTGGGAGCAATGGAAGTTCAAGCGCGGCCTGGGCTGCCCGCACTGCCGTGGCACCGGCTACAAGGGCCGCCGCGCGGTCTCGCAGATGCTCACCATGGACGTGGGCCTGCGCAGCCTGATCGCCGAACGGGCCAGCCCCGCCAAGCTGCGCGAAGCCGCCACCGAACGCGGCCTCACCACCCTGCGCGACGAAGCGCTGCGCTGTGTGCAGGTCGGACTGACTACTCTGGAGGAAGCCAATCGTGTCACTGCTGTCGAGGAGTGAGCTGCGCGTGCGCGTGGCGCCCGACCGCTGCGAGATCGGCCTGTGGACCACGGGCCTGGGCCAGGCGCCGCGGCGCGATGCCCAGGCCAGCGTGCAGGGCGAAGGTCGCAAGGCGATGGAATCCGCCCTGGTGGAGATCATCACCGCGGGCAAGACCCTGCCGCGGCGGGCCCGCATCGAGCTGTCCGACGACAGCGTGTTCTACGCCCTGCTCAATGCCGACGTGCCGCATGAGGATGCGCTGGAAGATGCCGAGCAGTTCTTCACCGAGACCCTGGGCCTGACCGACCTGGACGTCGAGGTGGCCCTGGCCCCGGGCGGCCGCCACTGGATCGCCGTGGCGGTGCAGGTCTCGGCCCTGGATGCCTGGCTCGAAGCCCTGGATGAACGCAACATCGAGGTGCTCAGCGTGCGCCCGGCCCTGCTGGAAGACCTGCGCACCGTGGCCCCCATCGTCGACCGCTGGACCCATGTGCTGGCCATCGTGCGCGACCAGGGCGTGATGGTGCTGCAGCTCGACGAGGGCCGCCTGGTTGGCCTGGACTGGGAACGCATCGACTGGCATGACGCCACCGTGGTCTTCGAGCGCCTGAATGGCTGGCGCACGCCAGGGGGCGACGCTGCCGCCCTGCTGCCCACCACGCGCGAGCAGCACCGCGCCCTGGACACCGCCGGCCGTGACGCCGGCTGGGACATCCTGGCCTCGCTGGAAAGCCTGCACGAGGTGGCGGCATGAGCATTCCGCGCCCACCCATCATCGATTTCGCCCGCACCAAGCAGAGCCGCGTGGGCGGCCTGGCCCTGGCTGCCGTCGGCATCGCCGCCCTGGCCGGCGCCGCCCTGCAGGCCCAGGACAGCCAGGCAGCCCTGACCGCCCAGCGCGAAGGCCTGCGCAACCTCGTCGCCCAGACGCCCGGAGGCCGCAGCCTGACCCTCAGTCCCGAGGAACGCCGCCGCCGCCAGCAGATGGAAGTGGTGGCCAACTACCTGGCCGCGCCCTGGGAAGGCCTGCTCTCGGCTTTCGAGGCCCGCGCCAAGGGCAAGGTCGTGGTCCGCAAGCTCGAGCCTGACGCTGCCACCGGCATGGTGCGCATGGTCGGCGAGACCCAGACCATCCGCGCCATGATGGACTACGTCCAAGCGCTGGAAACCGACAAGCGCCTGCACGAGGTGGTGCTGCTCAAGCACGAGCGCGTGCAGGAAAGCGGCGCGGCAACCCCCGGCGCGCCCACCATCCCCGGCGCACCTGGCAGCGGCGGTGCCGCCCGGGCCGTGTCGGCCGATGGCACAGCGCCCATCGAGTTCACCGTGGTGGCCGCCTGGCGCCTCGAAGGCCGCCAGGCCCTCGCCAGTGGCGGCTCGGCCAGCCCGACGACGGCCGAGAGCCGGGGCAGCAGCACCGCCACCGCCACGGGAGGTCAGCCATGAGCGACTCCAGCCAACTCACCGGACCGGGCGGCCATACCGAGGCCGGCAGCCGTTTCGGCAGCCGCTTCGTCGATCCTGGCCAGGCCGTCAGCCAGCGCCAGGCCTGGGCCAACCTGGCACGCTGGCACTGGTACCGCCACTTCGGCCTGTTCGGCTGGGTCGGCCTGGCCGCCCTGGCGGCCGCCCTGGTCGTCTGGCTCGGCCTGCATCGCCCGGCCGAGAACGAGGCCACCCGCCTGATGCACACCCGGGCGAAGGCCCTCAACGAGGCCCGCAGCGCGCAGTCGGCGGCGTCCGCCGCCCAGCGCGACCCGCGCGATCTGGTGCGTGAATCCCTGCCCGACGAACGCGAACGCGCCGCCGTCGTGCGCAAGGTGCTGGCCCTGGCCGAGGCCAACAAGCTCATCGTCGAACGCTCCGACTACACCCTGCAGAGCGAGGAGCCGCGTCTGCAGCGCCTGCGCATGACCCTGCCCCTGGGCGGCAGCTACGGCCAGGTGCGCCAGTTCATCGGCCAGTTGCTCAACCGCATGCCCAACGTGGCCCTGGACGCCCTGCTGATCGACCGCCCCAACAGTGGCCCGGCGGAACTGCAGACCACCGTGCGCCTGTCCATCTTCTTCCGTGCGGAGGGTTCGTGAACAAGCGATTCCGCCTCCTCCTGGCCGTGGCCGCGCTGAGCGGGCTGTGGGCCCTGTGGGCCGCCACCCGGCCGCCCGAGGTCAGTGCCAGCGCCAGTGCCAACAAGCCCAGGCCACGTCCGGCCGCCGGCCGCACCGCCGCCCGCCCGGCCGATGACGAGTCGCGCCTGCTGGCGCGCAGCCCGCTGGCCGAAAACGCCGACGCCGACCCCTTCCGCGCCCCGGCGCCGCCGGCGCCCAAGCGCGTGGTCGCACCGCCCGCCCCACCGCCACCGCCCCCCGTGGTGGTGGCTGCTCCACCGCCTCCGCCCCCCCCACCACCGCCACCACCCACCCTGCCCTACCGGCTGCTGGGTCTGCTGGCCGAGAAGGAAGGCGGCGACACCAAGGTCTTCCTCATGCTCGGCGACAAGCTGCTGGTGGCGCGCAAGGGCGATGTGCTGGAAGGCGGCTGGCGCCTGGATGCCATCACCGTCCGCGAACTGAGATTCGTCCGCCCGTCGGACAACGTGACGCTCAAGCTCAGCGTCGAAGAAGGGGTTTAACGTGCGATCGAAGAACAACCTGAAGCCCGGCCGGTCCACGATGCCGATGCGCCTGAGCCTGCTCGGCATGGCCGTGCTGCTGGCGGCCTGCGCCACCGGCGGCAGCCAGCAGAACCGCGACGGCATGAGCCTGCTCGCCCAGGGCAAGCGCGCCGAAGGTCTGGATGCCCTGCGCAAGGCCTCGGAGCTGGAGCCGTCGAACGCCAAGTTCCGCCTCGACTACACCCGCGAACGGGCGCAGCAGGCCCAGGCCGCGCTGCTGGCCGGCGACCTGGCGCTGAGCAAGAACCGGCTCGACGAGGCCCAGGCGCGCTACCGCGACGCCATCGCCCTGGAGCCGGGCTCGGACCGCGCCCTGCGCGGCCTGATGATGATCGAGGAGCGCAAGCGCGCCGAGGTGCAACTGGCCCAGGCCGAGCGCCTGGTCAAGGCCGGGCAATACGAAGGCGCCCAGGAGATCCTCACCCGCATGGCCCGTGAGCCCCACCTGCCCGGGCCGGCGCGCGCCATGCTCAAGGAGGTGGACGACAAGGTCGAGGCCGCCCGCGTGGACCGTGAGGAGAAGCTGGCCACCACGGCGGCCTTCCGCAAGCCGGTCACCCTGCAGTTCCGCGACGCCAGCATCAAGCTGGTGTTCGAGGCGATCTCTCGGGCGACCAATGTCAACATCATCCTCGACCGCGACGTGCGGCCCGACCTGCGCACCACCATCTTCGTCAAGGACGCGACGGTGGAGGACAGCATCAACCTCATCCTGCTGCAGAGCCAGCTCGAGAAGCGCGTGCTGAACAGCAACACCCTGCTGATCTACCCTGCCACGCCAGCCAAGCAGCGTGAATACGCCGAGCTCAAGGTGCGCAGCTTCCAGCTCAGCAATGTCGAGGCGGCCTTCATGGCCAACATCCTCAAGACGATGCTGAAAACGCGCGACATCGTCACCGACGCCAAGACCAACACGCTGGTGATGCGCGACACGCCCGAGGCCATCACTGTGGCCGAGCAGCTCATCGCCGCCAACGACCAGCCCGATGCCGAGATCATGCTTGAAGTCGAAGTGCTGGAAGTTTCGACGGCCCGCGCCCAGAAGCTCGGCCTGTCATGGCCCACAGGCTTTGACGTCAAGATTCCCAGCGGCGCAGACACCGTCGGAGAAATCAAGGGCCTGCGCTCAAATGACCTGAGCTTCAATTCCAGCTCATCGGCTGGTCTGGGCATCGGTGCGCGGTTCGAGTTGACCGACAGCGACTCCAACGTGCTCGCCAGTCCGCGCATCCGGGTGCGCAACAAGGAGAAGGCCAAGATCCTGGTGGGCGACAAGGTGCCCACCTTCAGCAACCTGATCACGCCAAGCACTGCCGGCACGACCAGCGGCAACAGCGTGATCACCGGCTCTATCCAGTATCTGGACGTGGGCATCAAGCTGGAGGTCGAACCCCAGGTTTATGCCGACGGCGACGTGGGCCTGAAGCTCAATCTCGAGGTGTCCAGCCTGGGCGCCGTGTCTCGCAACGCCAGCGGCGAGGCCTACCGCATCGGCACGCGCAGCGCCCAGACCTCGCTGCGCATGAAGGACGGGGAGACCCAGGTGCTGGGCGGCCTGATCCAGGACTCCGACAAGTACGACGCCGCCAAGGTGCCGGGCCTGGGCGAGCTGCCCATGCTCTCGCGCATCTTCGGCAACGATTCGACCGAGCGCAGCAAGACCGAGTTGGTGGTGCTGATCACCCCACGCATCGTGCGGCCCATGGCCGTGACCGATCCGGCCATGGCCAACATCTGGTCGGGCAGCGAAGGCTCCGTGCGCAACAAGCCCATCCGCATCGACCCCATCGGCGGCGTCAAGATCGGCGATGGCAAGAGCGTGAGCGCCCCCGCCCTGCCGGCGCCTACAGCCGCCCCGGCCCGTGCCACGCCGCCCGCGCCGCCACCGGCCTTCACGCCCACTGATGAGGCCGCGCCCGCCAGCGCCGCCCCCGCAGCGGCGCCGGCCAGCCCGGCACCTGCACCGGCAGCAAACACGCGACTGCGTCCGGCCTCCCGCGGCGGCGGCCTGCCGCCCGGAGGCGTGTTGCCCCGTCCGCTGCCGGGTCGTGCGCCCGCTCCAATGCCTGCGCCTGCGCCTGCACCCGAACCGCCGCCCGAAAGCAACCAGCCGGCCGAGGGGGCCGGTGATGCGCCAACCCCGGCTGAAGGCCCGGCCTCGGGCAACGGCACTTGACCAAGGCCGTGCACGGGCACGCGCTGGCCCCGGGACGGCACCGCAGCCGCCAGGGTGTGCGCCGCAGGTCATACCGCGGCTTCACCCTGATGGAGCTGGTGGTGACCTTAGGCCTGATCGGCCTGCTCGCCCTGCTGGCCGCGCCGCTGGCCGAACTGGAGATCCAGCGCGAGCGCGAGGCCCAACTGCGCCAGTCGCTGCGCGAGATCCGCGATGCGCTGGACGGCTACAAGCGTGCCGCTGAGAAGGGCTTCATCCAGCGCAAGGTGGGTGATTCGGGCTTCCCGCCCAGCCTGCGCGTGCTGGTCGAAGGGGTGACTAACCAGCGCAGCCCGAACAACCAGAAGATGTACTTTCTCCGCCGGGTTCCGCGTGATCCCTTCGCGGCGCCGGAACTCGCTGCCGAGGAGACCTGGGAGCTGCGCAGCTACAGCAGCGACCCCGGCTCGCCCAGCTCGGGCGAGGATGTGTATGACGTGCATTCCCGCGCCGCCGGCACCGGCCTGAACGGCATTCCCTACCAGCGCTGGTGAGGCCAGTGCCCGCGCATCAGCAGGACCCGCATCGTGAACCGCAAGCCCACCCCATTCCGCCGCCCGCGCGGCTTCACCATGATCGAGCTGGTCGTGGTGATGGCCGTGATCGGCCTGCTGCTGTCCATCGCCGTGCCGCGGTACATGGCCTCGCTGGACCGCGGCAAGATCCAGGTGCAGCAGCAGAACCTGGCCATCATGCGCGAGGCCATCGACAAGTTCTACGGCGACAACGGCCGTTATCCGGACACGCTGGAAGACCTCGTGACCAAGCGCTACCTGCGCGCGATCCCGATCGACCCCATCAGCGAGGCGCCCGACTGGATCACGGTGCCGCCCAGCGATTCCAAGCTGCAGGGCCGGGTCTACGACGTGCAGAGCGCCAGGCCGGGCGAGCATACACGCGAGAACGCGCCGGTGTCCGAGGTGAGCGGCCCGGGCTCGATCCAGATCGAGGTGGGCGAGGGTGCGGCGAGTGAACCGCAGCGCTGAGCGCAGGCGCTCGCCGATGGCCGCGTCCCGACGCGGCCAGGACGGCATGCTGCTCCTGGGCGTGCTGGTCTTCCTGGCCATTGCCGCCCTGGGCCTGACCCTGGTGACCCAACGCTGGTCTGATGCCAAACGCCGCGACGACGAGGAGGAACTGCTGCGCGTGGGCATGCAGTACCGCCTGGCCATCGAGTCCTTCTACAACCGCTCGCCCGGCCGGGTGAAGCAGTTGCCCGGCCAGCTGGAAGACCTGGTCAAGGATCCGCGCTTCCCGGCGCCGGTGCGGCATCTGCGCGAGATCTATGTCGATCCTCTGGCCCCGGGCAAGGAATGGGGGCTGGTGCGACGCGGCACGGCCATCGTCGGCGTCTACAGCCAGGCCGAGGGCCGGCCCTTCCGCCAGGCCAACCTCACGCCCTGGCTGGGCTACGAAGTACAGGCCGAGACCTATGACCAGTGGCGCTTCAGCTTCGCCGTGCCCGCCGCGGCCAGCGCCGCGAGCGCAGCCAATCCGGCCGGAAACAACCCCATCCCAGGCAACTCCGCCCCGGTGCCAGGTGGCAGCCCGGGCGACCTGCTGCTGCGGCCACGCACGACCCGGCGCTGAGCAATGCGGCACAAGGTGCCGCCAGCATCATGGCCGACCGGCCGAGGTCGGCACAAGGTTGGGGTCCAGGCACAGTTCACCGCCATGGACATGCAGCATGTATTCATCCACCAACTGCGCTGCCGTGCCCGGTCCCTCGTAGCGGTGCCAGGCCTTGCCTGGCGCCGGACGCAGCAGGGTGATTCCAGCCACGGCAGACAGCTCGGTCGGAGCGATGCCAAAAGCCTTCAGCATCGCCGGCAGGTCGGCACGGGCGACGCCGATGTGTGGCCAGGCTGCGCCCCCCGGCAGCCGTCGGGCCTGCTGGGCCAAACCCTGGGAAACTACCTGGGCCGATGCCGCTGGGTCGTCCCGGTCGACGTCCAGGCTGAAGGAGATCATGTTGATCTCGTCCCGCTCGCTGCCAATTCGCGCCCGAAAGTCCGCCAGCAACTGATTGCCGGCCGCACAGGGCCCACCGCTGCAACGCGGAGGCAGAAAGGCCACCACCACCGGCCGGCCGTCATCCAGGGCCTGGGCCAGGCTCTGGCGCCGGCCATCATGGCGCAGCAGCAGCAGATCGGCGGGCAGCCGTAGCGCCTGTTCGCTGTGACGCCAGTTCCTCGCACTGCCAGCCACGCCGCTCCCTGGAGCACCATCCGCCGCATGGGCCAGGCTGCTGCTGCAGGCGATCACCAGCCCCCATCCCAGGCCCCAACCCAACCGGCGCATCGACTGGCGGCACCAGGACCTGCGGCGGGCGGCACTTCCTGCCCTGACTGGCGAGACGGCCCGCTGGCCGGAATGGCGTGTGAACATGATGGGACCCTCTGCCTGTTCTTCTCACACCCGATGCGTCGCCGGACCACCAATCCGGACCCGTCCAGAGTGGGCGAGGCCCGGATTATCGAAGCGGGACGGCCAAACGCACACCTGTTTGCGGGATCGCGCACCCCCCATGGTCGTGGGACATCCAGCCACGCGAACTGCCGGAGGAGCCCTGACAAGCAGTCCGCCGCAGGAATGCCCCTCTGTCACATGCCCGGGTGCAGGAAACGTGCGTATTGCCGTGTCTGCCTGCCTGCCCAGCGCTCGCCTCGCCACGCCTATCCAGGGCACTCGGGCACACTACAGCTCGTTACAGCCGCCCGACGATCCGGCGAGGTCGGGGCGACAGATCAGGCTCATCTGCGGAGAATTTCGAATGGATCATCGTCAGTTGGTCGCCTCGGCCCTTGCCACGGCGTTGGCCCTGGGTCTTGCGCCCCAGGCCCAGGCCCACAAGGGGGCAGCCAATACCGAGAAGTGCTATGGCGTCGCCAAGGCTGGCCAGAACGACTGCTCGGACCTGGGAGGCCTGCACACCTGCGCCGGTGAAGCCGGCACCGACCTTGATCCGGGCGAATGGATGTACGTGCCCAAGGGCAGCTGCAAGGATCTGCGCGGCATGACCGAGGCCGAGGCCAAGCGCGTCATCGCCATGAAGAAATAAGGCGGCCGCTCGCCACGAGCAGACCGTCTGGCGAAAGGCTCAAGCGAAATGGGCCGCGTTCTGCCGAGGCAGGGCGCGGCCCTTTTCCTTGCCCATGTGATCCGGAGCGGGTGGGCAGCGCCTCTGGCGGTGCCATAAAGTGGGTCAGGGTCGCGGGTGATCGGCCCTGGGTGGCACGGCCATGACCTTGAGCGACACCGGCACCACGCCGCCCGCACCCGTGGCGCGTTTGACCGACTTCATGGATGGGTCGGCACAAGCATCGGCGCCCAGGCCCTGCTGCACGTTCAGGTATTGCTCCACGAGCTGGCGCGGGCCGATGAAGCCATCGAAGCGCTGCCAGGCCTTCCCTGGCGCACCGCGCAGATAGGTGGTGGGCTGATGGTTCATCTTGTCACCCCGCCAGGCCCCGAAGGCCTTCTGGATGGCCACCGCATCGGCGCTGCTGCTGGTGTAGTGGCTCCAGGTGCCGGCCGAGCCGAAGCGCTTGGCGTAGGCACTGAGGCGCTTGGGCGTGTCCTGCTCCGGGTCGATGGAGATGGACACCATGTTGACCTGCTCGCGCTCGCTGGCTCCGATGCGCTCACGGAACTCGTTGAACACCTGGCTGGTGACCGGGCAGATGGCCGTGCAGGTGGTGTAAACGAAGTTGAGCAGCACCGGCCGGCCATCGTTGAGGGCCTCGGCGAGAGCCATGCGCTTGCCGTCGGCGCGGGTGACCATGACCTCGGGCAGGACCACGGCCTGCTCGCTGTGCATCAGGCCGGCGGGCATCACATGTTTGCTGTGGTCCTCGGCTGGCGCGGCCCAGGTAGCACCACCGCCCAGTCCGACCACCAGGATCCCGCCCAGGGTCAAGGCGCGGACAACGGCGCTGGCAAGGGATGCGGGGCGATGTGGGGCGGTCGAGATCATGGCGGTCCTGGCTAGGCGGAAGCTGCCGGTGAGGCAGGCGCCCATGCCCTTGAGGTTTCGGCCGGCGCCGCGCGATCCTGAAGGGGCGGGCTTAGGAACAGCTGAGGCCAGAACCGGCTGCGCCTTCAGCCGGCAAAAAGTCGCGCTTTCAGGGGCTGAGCCCGGCAGGTTCAATGTCGCCCCTGCACGCTCTCCACGCCACGATTGGCCAGCGCGTCGGCGCGCTCATTGCCTGGATCACCGGCGTGGCCCTTGACCCAGCGCCACTCCACCTTGTGCAGGGCCACCAGCGCATCCAGGCGCTTCCACAGGTCCACGTTCTTGACCGGGGCCTTGGCGGCGGTGGTCCAGCCGCGCGCCTTCCAGCCGTGGATCCAGGTGGTGATGCCGTTCTTGACGTATTCGCTGTCGGTGTAGACCACGATGTCGCAGCTGCGCTTGAGGCTGGCCAGAGCCTCGATCACCGCGGTGAGTTCCATGCGGTTGTTGGTGGTGCCGGCCTCGCCGCCCCACAGGTCCTTCTCATGGTCGCCGCTGCGCAGCCAGGCGCCCCAGCCGCCCGGGCCGGGGTTGCCCTTGCAGGCGCCGTCGCTGTAGATCGTCACCTTGGGGCGAGAGATGGGCAGCGCCGTGCCGCTGCCAGGGGCTTGGGATGGGGTCGTCATGGCGGCAGTCTAGGCGGCCGACCGGACGGGCCGAATGCTTCCCGGCCAGCGACGAGCCAGCCTCAGGCCGGCGGCGTGCCGCTGCGCCGCGCCCCGGCGTCGCGGGGATGGGCGTCACGGTGGTGGGTATCGCGGTGATGGGTGGCCACGGCGGGGGCGCCGCTGGCCTTGCGCTTCTGCTTCCAGGCCGGGCCGATCAGGCGCATGGCACGCACCCGCTTGACCGCCACCATCACGTAGAGCGAGCCGAAGAAGGGCCACCAGCGCTCGCCGGCCTGCTCCATCCAGGCCGAACGTTCGAGCCAGCGCTCGCCCACCCAGGTGGGGCGCCAGCAGCCGAAGTGGCCGGTCTCGACCTGCAGGCCCAGCAGACGGAACCAGTCGCGCAGGCGGCGCGGGCCGATGGCCTCGATGCGGTGCGGCCCGCCCTCCACCGGCGCCCGCAGGCCCAGCCCGGCGGCCGCCCGCCGGCCCTGGCAGGACAGGCCCCACAGGCTGCTGGGATTGAAGCCCATGACGATGACCCGGCCTTCGGGCATGAGCACCCGCTCGACCTCGCGCAGGGTCTGGTGGGCGTCCTCCGCCAGTTCCAGCGTATGGGGCAGGACGACCAGGTCCAGGCTCTGGGACGGAAAAGGCAGGGCCTCGAAGTTGGCCAGCAGGTCCAGCCCGCGCGGTGGCGGCAGCGCCAGACCGAGGTCATCACCGTGATGGATCTGTGTGGCCTCGGTCTGCCAGGGGATGTCGTTGAGCCGCCAGCGGTGCGGCATGCGGTTGGCCCGCAGGGCGTCGAGGGAGGGCCGGCCCAGCTGCAGGGCATGGAAGCCGAAGATGTCGCCCACCAGCCGGTCGAGGCTGGCCTGCTCCCAGGCCAGCAGGTAGCGCCCCACCGGGGAGGCCTGCCAAGAGGCGCTTTCTATAATTCGTGACCCCGATGACGCCATGAAACTCGCTGCCCTACCTGCCTTCGACGACAACTACCTCTGGCTGCTGCATGACTCGCGCCATGCGCTGGTGGTGGATCCGGGGGATGCCGGCCCGGTGCTGGCCGCCCTGCAGGCCCAGGGCCTGAGCCTCGCGGCCATTCTAGTGACGCACCATCATGGCGATCATGTGGGCGGCCTGGCCGAGCTGCGCCGCCACTACCCCGAGGTGGTGGTCCATGCCCCGGCCCGCGAGCGCATGCCGGTGACCGTCCACCCGGTCGGAGCCGGCTCGGCGCAGCAGCAGGTGAGCCTGCTGGGCCTGGACTTCCAGGTCATCGACGTGCCCGGCCATACCGCCGGCCACATCGCCTACTACTGCGACGATGCCGGCCTGGAGGGCGAAGCCGGCCCCAGCCCCCTGCTCTTCTGCGGCGACACCCTGTTCTCGGCCGGCTGCGGCCGGCTGTTCGAGGGCCCCCCCGCACAGATGAGCGCCTCGCTGGCCCGCCTGGCTGCGCTGCCGGGCACCACGCGGGTCTGCTGCGCCCACGAATACACCCTCTCCAACCTGCGCTTTGCGCTGGCGGTCGACCCCGCCAACGCCGACCTGCAGGCCTACCACGCCGAATGCCAGGACCTGCGGGCCCGCGGCATCGCCACGCTACCAGCCCGGCTGGCACGTGAGCTGGCCATCAACCCCTTCCTGCGCTGCGACCAGCCCGGGCCGCGTGCAGCCGCCCGCGCCCGGGGTCTGGACGAGGCGCAGAGCCAGGACAGCGTGGCCGTGTTTGCCGCGCTGCGACAGTGGAAGAACGAATTCCGATGAAATCAGACGCTCGGGCCGCCCCGGCCTTGACCCCCGCGACGACCCGACGCCTGAACCCGTCCCGAGTCCCGGACCTGCACACCACCTTGTGGCGCTCCGGACTGACCCTGCTGCTGGGCACCCTGCTCGCCGGTTGTGCCAGCCGACCGGCCCGGCCGGATCCTCTGGAAACTCCGCCCTTGCTGGTCGCAGTGCCCGGCCCCTCCGGCGTCACGACCAGCCTGTCGCA
>JBJOKP010000006.1:0-13854 GCA_046046045.1 Pseudomonadota bacterium
CCGGATCCAGCGGCAATTCGGGGTTGTGCACGGCCTCGCCGAAGTGGCTGGGATGCACGTTGGAGGGCGATCCGGTCAGCAGGATGCCATCGGCCAGGGCCAGGAGGTCATCGAGATCCGCTCCTTCGGCCCAAGGCACGACCAGGGGCAGGGCGCCGGCCAGGCGCACGGCATCGCAGTATTTCTTGCCGGCCACATGGAAGGCATGCTGGCCAAGCATCCGGTTGCAGGCGGGCACAAGCACGACGGGCTTGTGACGCAGGGGAGAGGAGGTGCTGCTCATTGGGCTTGCTGCGGGGTGGGGCAGGCCGATCTCAGTCCGGCCAGCCGCCCGGCGCACTGGGCTTGCTGAAACTCACGAAGGGGCTCCGGGCCGCGCCACCCCAGGGATTGCACGCCGGATTGCATACAGTATGCCCGAGGGCTGACAGAAGGTGAAGCCGGGCCGACCCTTGGGCGCGGCCGGCAGGGGAAAGGCTGGGCGAGGGCGCGGCGCACATCGAGCGAGTCACCACAGGTCCATCAGCCGGAACCAGGCCATGCCCAGCACCAGGCTGGGCATGCGCAGCAGGTCGCCACCGGGGAAGGCGCGATGCTTCAGGCGGGCGAAGAGGTCGAAGCGTCCGGCATCGCCCTGCATGGCCCGCGCCACCAGCTGGCCAGCGAGGCCGGTGAGGGCCAGACCGTGGCCGGAGAAGCCCTGCAGGTAATACACCGGCGCCTTGTGCTCGCCGCGCGGCGCGAGGCGGCCGAAGTCCGGCGCACGGTTCATGGTGATGTCGACGAAGCCGCCCCAGGCGAACTCGACCTCGCTGTCGGCCACGCCCGCAAGCTGCGGGAAGCTGCCCAGCATGCGGGCCCGCATGGAGTCGGGCAGGCGCGGCGGCGTCACGGTGCTGTAGCTCACCCGGCCGCCGTAGAGCACGCGGTGTTCGGCCGTGGGGCGGAAGTAGTCGAGCACGAAGTTGTTGTCGCACACCGCTGCCCGGCTGGGCATGAGCGAGCGGCACAGCGCCGGGTCCAGCGGCCGGGTGCAGACGATGTAGGTGCCGACCGGCATGATGCGCGGCGCCAGTTCGGGCGCCAGGCCCTGGCCGTCGCCCAGGTAGACATTGCCGGCCAGCAGCACCTGTTCGGCGCTGACGCTGCCCGTGGCCGTGCGCAGGCGGCTGCGGCTCGTGCCACGTTCCAGGGCCAGCACCGGCGACTGCTCGAAGATCAGGGCGCCTGCTGCGCTCGCCGCGCGAGCCAGGCCCAGCGTGTATTTGAGCGGATGAAGGTGGCCACCTCGCGGGTCGTAGATGCCGCTGTGGAAACGCGGGCTGGCGATGTGGCGTGGCAGGTCGGCCGGCGCCAGGCGCTCGACCGCGTAGCCATAGACCTGCTCGGTGCGGTCGGCCCAATGCTGCAGCTGCCGGCCCTTGCGCGCATTCACCGCCACGCCCAGGTAGCCGTCCTGCCAGTCGGCGTCGATGGCATGGCGGGCCAGGCGCTGGCGGATCAGCGCGATGGCCTCGATGCTCATGTCCCAGACCTGGCGGGCGGCGTCCAGGCCCAGCTGGTCCTCGATCACGCCCTGGTCGCAAGCCAGACCGTGGATGGCCTGACCGCCGTTGCGGCCCGAGGCGCCCCAGCCCACCTCGCGCGCTTCCAGCAGCACCACGCGGCGGCCGGCTTCGGCCAGTTCCAGCGCGGCCGAGAGGCCGGCCAGCCCGCCACCGACGACAGCCACATCGGCCTGCAGCTCACTGTCCAGGGCCGGCCAGCGCTGAGTGCGCGTGGCCGTGGCGCTGTAGTAGCTGCCCTGGGCGAGGGCGTGGTCGGTGTCGAGCAGGCGCAAAGGCAGGTCCGCTGGTGGCGGCAAATTGAGGGGATAGGGGCGGGAGATCGGCCGGAAGTTGGCGGGCGGGGAAGCGCTCGGATCAGGCCACGCGCCGCAAGGCCCGTGCCACGGTGCTGATGATCTGCTCGATGTGGCCGGATTCGATGATGAGCGGCGGCGACAGGGCGATGGTGTCGCCCGTGGTGCGGATCAGCACGCCCTGCTCCCAGCAGTCGAGGAAGACCTCGAAGGCGCGCTTGCCCGGCTCACCGGCGCGCGGGGCCAGCTCGATGCCGCCCACCAGGCCGATGTTGCGGATGTCGATGACGTTGGGCAGCTCGCGCAGGCTGTGCACGGCTTGGGCGAACTCGTCGGCCATGCGGCCGGCACGGGTCAGCAGCTGCTCGTCGGCATAGGTCTCCAGCGTGGCCAGGCCGGCGGCGCAGGCCAGGGGATGGGCCGAATAGGTGTAGCCATGGAAGAGCTCGATCATGTGCTCCGGCCCGTTCATGAAGGCATCATGGATAGCCTGCCTGGCGATCACCGCCCCCATGGGCACGTTGCCGTTGGTGATGCCCTTGGCCACCGTCATCAGGTCGGGCGTGACGCCGAAGGTCTGCGCCGCGAAGGGGCTGCCGGTGCGACCGAAGCCGGTGATGACCTCGTCGAAGATCAGCAGGATGCCGTGTTTGTCGCAGATCTCGCGCAGGCGCTGCAGATAGCCCTGGGGCGGCACCAGCACGCCGGTGGAGCCGGCGACCGGCTCGACGATCACGGCGGCAATGGTCGAGGCGTCATGCAGGGCGACCAGGCGCTCCAGGTCGTCGGCCAGTTCGGCGCCATGGGCGGGCTGGCCCACGCTGAACGCATTGCGTGCCGGGTCATGGGTGTGGCGGATGTGGTCCACGCCGCCCAGCATGGTGCCGAACATCTTGCGGTTGGCGACCATGCCACCCACCGAGATGCCGCCGAAGTTGACGCCGTGGTAGCCGCGCTCACGGCCGATCAGCCGGGTGCGCGAGGCCTCGCCCCGGGTGCGGTGGTAGGCCAGGGCGATCTTGAGCGCGGTCTCCACCGCCTCCGAGCCCGAGTTGGTGAAGAAGACGCGGTTCAGCCCGGCCGGGGTCAGCTTGCTCACCGCATCGGCCAGCTCGAAGCCCTTGGGATGGCCCATGTTGAAGGGCGGGGCGTAGTCCATCTCGGCCGCCTGGGCCTGGATGGCCTGCACGATCTTGGGCCGGGCATGGCCCGCATTGACGCACCACAGGCCGGCGACACCGTCCAGGATCTGGCGGCCTTCGGGCGTCCAGTAATACATGCCCTGGGCCTTGGCCAGCAGGCGCGGGGCCTTCTTGAACTGGCGGTTGGCGGTGAAGGGCATCCAGTGCGCGTCCAGGCTGGCGGGCGCGGCGCTGCCGGTCTCGGCGGCGGCGGCAAGCAGGGCGGCAGGGGTGGCGTCGTTCATCGTGGGCTCCGGCGCGGAGGAAATCTGGCATTCCGCGAGCGGGCCAGTCTAGGCAGACTGGCGCGCAACAGGGTTGCGGAATCTGCGGCCGCACCCTCAGATCACGCAATAACATGCGAAAACCAAGACCCGCGACGCAAGAAGATGGCAACCCTGGAGAAAACCCTGCAACTTGACGCCATAGACCGGGCCATC
Source organism: Pseudomonadota bacterium (assembly GCA_046046045.1). Classification (GTDB taxonomy): domain Bacteria; phylum Pseudomonadota; class Gammaproteobacteria; order Burkholderiales; family Burkholderiaceae_C; genus Sphaerotilus. Next base: position 3,483 of record JBJOKP010000006.1, read on the forward strand.
CTGAATCACCTTCAGGCCAATGCCCGGCTCTCCAACGTGGAGCTGGCCGAACAGGTCCATCTCTCGCCCTCGGCCTGCCTGCGCCGGGTGCGCCAGCTGGAGGAGGCCGGGGTCATCGCCGGCTATGTGGCCCTGCTGGATCCGCGCGCGGTGGGCCAGTCCGGCACCTCCTTCACCATCGTGAACGTGGAGCGCACCAGCATCGAGGCCCTCAGCCGCTTCGAGGACGCGGTCAAGCTCGAGCCTGCCATCCTCGACTGCTACTACGTGGCCGGCACCAACGACTACCTGATCCGCTTCACCTACCAGGGTGCCGAGGATCTGGAGCGTTTCCACTCCGAGGTGCTCACCCGCCTGCCCGGCGTGGTGCGCTCCAACTCCATGCTGGTGCTGCGCACGGTCAAGAAGACCACGGCGCTGCAGCTCTGAGCGCCCCCCGGCCATGCGGCGTCGGGACCCGGCGCACCGCCGCCGAATGGCTCAGCTGGCCGCCGTCTCCCGACGGCTGGCAGCGGCGCGGCGGGCCTCACCCGCATCGGCCCGTTCGGCCAGGCGGCGCCTGGCCTGCGGGTAGACGATGGACTCTTCCAGGTCGATGTGGTCCAGGTAGAGGGCGATGTAGACCTCCACCGCGGCGCGCAGGGCGTCGATCTCGTACCAGCTGTAGCCCTTGGCGATGGCATCGACCTGGAGCTTGAGCTCGGCCCAGTCCTGCTCCAGCCAGCGATGGTCCTGCTGCAGGCGCTTCACCTTGTCGGCCAGGTCGGCATCCGTGCCTTCCAGCAGGGGTGGGAAGACCACGCGGTCCTCCTCGGCATGGTGGTGGTGGGCGGTGGTGTCGAAGAAGTGCACGGCGGCCTTGGCCTGGGCCTGCACGCCGGCATCCACGCCGCGGGCGTCGAGGTCGGCCACCATGCGCTTGAGGATGACGAGGTGGTCCAGCACCAGCTGGTGCTCGCGGTCCAGGGCCTCGAAGTCATCCTCGAAGCTGCGGTCCACCGCGGCCGGCAGGGCGTTTCGTTCAGCAGGCTGGTGGGGGGCGGTCAGTGCAGCCATGGCGGACTCCTCGGGGTGGGCAGGGGGGGATGGGGGATAGGGGCTCGAATCCATTGTTCTCACGCCCCCCGGGGCGGGCTTGTCCCAGGTCAACCGTGGTCCGAAGCCGTGGCGCCGCCCGGGCTGGCAACCACCAGCCTGTCGCATATCGGACATGGCCAGTCGAGAAGAGGCCGGCCTCGGCGGGACCAAGTCGGATTTCCCCCGACGCGACCCGCCGGGCCGTGATGCGATGCTCAGGTGCAGCAAGGGCCAGCTGCCAGGGCCCCTACATCTGCACCCGCCACGGAAGCCCGCATGAGTCCTGACCGAACCGGCGCCGCCGAGGCCGCCAACGACCTGGCCCGCTGGCGCGAGCGCGCCCTGGCCGTGGAGGCCGCGGTGCGCCATGCCGTGATCGGCCAGGACGCCGCCATCCGCCTCATCAACACGGCCGTCTTCGCCCGGGGCCACGTGCTGCTGCAGGGGGATGTGGGCGTGGGCAAGACCACGGTGCTGCGCGCCTTTGCCCATGTGCTGGGCGGGCGCTACGGCCGCATCGAGGGCACGGTCGACCTCATGCCCAACGACCTGCTCTACCACGCCTACATCACGGCCGAGGGCCGGCCGGCGGTGGAGCCCGGGCCGCTCACGGCCGAGGGCGAGGCGCTCTCCATCTTCTTCTTCAACGAGATCAACCGCGCCCGGCCGCAGGTCCATGCCCTGATGCTGCGGGTGATGGCCGAGCGCAGCGTCACCGCCTTCAACCGCGAGATCCGCCTGCCCTGGCTGCAGGTCTTCGCCGACCGCAACCGGGTGGAACGCGAGGAGACCTTCGAGATCGCCCAGGCGGCGCGCGACCGCTTCATGATGGAGGTGACGGTCGAGACCCCGGCCGACGAGGCCACCCGCCTGGCCCTGGCCTTCGACCCGCGTTTCCATGATGTCGACGCCCTGGTCGATGCCCTGCCGGCCGAGCTGGCGCCACCGGCCGAGCTGCCCCAGGTGGCCGCACTGGTGCAGCAGCAGATCGGCGCCTCGCCCGCCCTGCAGGCCTATGTGCTGCGACTCTGGGCCGCCAGCATGCGGCCTCAGGATGTGGGGGTGGACCTGCCCGGCGTGGCCATGGACCAGCTGGTGCTGGCCGGGGCCAGCCCGCGCGGCATGAGCCTGCTGCTGCGCGCCGCCCGGGTGGCGGCCTGGCTGGCTGGGCGCGATCATGTGCGGCCCGAGGACGTGCATGCCGTCTTCGGCCCCTGCATCGCCCACCGCCTCTGCTTCACGCCGGTCTACGAGATGCGCCGCCACGAGCTGATCGCGCCGCTGATGCAGGGCCTGCTGGACCGGGTGGCGGCACCGTGAGCCCCCCCGGCGCCGCGACGCAGGCGGTCCCCGAGGTCTACTACCGCCTGCGCCAGTCGGCCAGCAGCCGCTGGCCAGGCGGCCACCGCAGCCGCGGCGGGGATGCCGGCTTCGAGTTCCGCGCCCACCGGGCCCTGAGCCAGGGCGGCGACGCCCGCCGCATCGACGTGCATGCCAGCCTGCGCGACCCCATGGGTTGGCAGGACAGCGCGTCAGGCCAGAGCCACGACCAGGTGCCACGCCGCAGCGACTGGCTGGTGCGCCTGCATGCCGAGCGTCTGTCGGTGCCGGTCATGGTGGTGGCCGATCTCTCGGCCTCCATGGGATTCATCGGGCGCCACGCCCGCATGCAGGTGCTGGCCGACCTGGTGCGCTCGCTGGCCTGGTCGGCTGGTCGGGCCGGGGACAGCTTCGGCTTCGTCGGTTGTGCCGAGCAGGTAGCGCCGGCCTGGTTCCTGCCCGCCAGCCGCGCACGGGGTGCCGGCCTGGCCCTGGCCGATCGGCTCGCCGCCCATCGCCCGGCCGCCAGCGACGGATCAGGCGCCGGCCGCCACGCCGGGGCCCTGGCCGAGGCGCTGCGTTATCTGCCGCGGCAGCGCTCGCTGGTGTTCCTGGTCTCCGACTTCCACCTGCCGCCGCCGCTGATCGAGGCCACGCTGACCGGCCTGTCGGCCCACGAGCTGGTGCCAGTGGTGCTGGAGGACGAGGCCGAGGCCCTGGCCCCGCCGCGCACACGTTTCGGCCACGCCCTCATGAATCTGCAGGACCCCGAGACCGGTCGCGAGCGCCTAGTGTGGTGGCGGCCCGAACTGGCCGAGCGCCAGGCCCGTGAAACCCGCGAGCGCCGCGCGGCCCTCGATGCCCTCTTCAGCCGCCTGCAGCTGCGCCCGGTGCGCATGAACCATGGGTACGAGGCCGACCGCCTGACCGCCCATTTCCTGGGATGAGCACCGGCATGGTCAGGATGGCGCTGCGCAGGCTGGGTTATATCGGTGGTCTGTTGGCGGCCCTGGCCATGCCGGCCGGGTCGGCCCTGTCGGCCGTAGACGCCGAGGCGCCGCAGGTCTTCAGCCTGCAGGCCGAGGAGCCTGCCGCCTATGGCTGGCAGCTGGGCGACCAGGTCGAGCGGGTGCTGCATGTGCAGGTGCCCCCGGGCTGGCGCCTGGACGAGCGCAGCCTGCCGCGGGTCGACCAGCGCGGCGGCGACGTGGAACTGCGCCAGATGCAGATCACCATCGAGCCGGACGATGCCACCCCAGACGATGACGGCCAGGTGCGGCCCACCACCTGGCTGGACAGCCTGGCCCGCCTGCTGACTGGGCGCCCCGGTGCGGCCGGTGGCGGCTCAGGCGAGGGCCGGGCCGGGTCGGGCGCCGCGACCGCGGCGGACGAGAAGTTGCTGGCCGCCGAACTGGGCCTGGGGCCGGCCGCCGCCCGCCCGACCACGGCCCGACCCGCCGGGCCGGAACGAAGGCCTATCGCGGGGCCCGAGGCTGCAGACCGGCGCAGGGACGGGCCATCCGGCAGCGGCGAGGGCAGCGAGGCGCGGTCGGCGGGGGCTCTGGCCGAGGCCGGCGCCGCCTGGCCGGAGGCGGTGCGCAGTGCCAGCCGACTGCGCATCCGCCTGACCTACCAGCTGTTTGCCGGCACCCGCGGCCCGGCCCGCCTGGTCGAGCTGCCTGGGGTCACGCTCCTGTACGAGCCCGTCGGCTCCACGGCTACCGCCACTGGCCGCACCGCCCGCGAACTGGTGCTGGCCGGGCGACCGCTGCGGCTGGCGCCCCTGTCGGTGGGCGCCCCCGAGCACCAGGATGGCCTGGGCGCCTGGCGGCCGGATGCCGGCGTGCCGCGTCTGTCTGCCGATGAGCCGGCCACCCGTCTCGCCTGGACCCTGGCCCTGGCCGCCGTGGCGCTGTCCGGCGCCGGGGCGACCGGCCTGTGGCTGCGCCGCAGCGCGGTGGCAGTGGCGGGCCGACCCTTTGCCCAGGCGCTGGCGGCCCTGGCGCCAGGTCGGCGCAGGCAGGTCAGCCTGACGCCCGAGGCAGCCATGCGCCGCCTGCACCTGGCCTTCGACCAGGCCGCCGGGCGCACCCTGCTCGCGCCGGACGTGCCGGCCTGGCTGGCCGACGATGGCCGCTACGCGGCGCAGGCCGCCGAGATCCAGGCCTTCTACGCCGACTCGGGGCAGTTGTTCTTCGGCGCGGGCGCCGCGGCCTGGCCGCTGCCGCGCATCCAGGCCCTGGCACAAGCCCTGGCCAGGCTGGAGCTGGCGGCCGCTGCGGTGGCGTCGCCCGTGGCGCAGGCGGACGAGGGCCTCGCTGGGCCATCCACCGGCGCATCGCCGGAGGCCCGACCATGATGGCCGGCCTGCAGGCCTGGCCCCGGCTGGAGGAGCCGCTCTGGCTGCTGGCCCTGCCGCTGCTGCTGCTGCCCTGGGTGGCCGGCTGGCTGCCGGCTCTGGGCTGCGCCAGCCTGGAGGCCGTCGTGCATGACCGCGCCTCAAGTCGCATCGAGCGCCTGATCCGCTGGGCCGGTGTGCTCGCCCTGGGCGGGGTGATCCTGGCCCTGGCCGGGCCCTATCTGCCGGCCTACCAGGTGGAGCGCAGCGGCCAGGGTGCGGAGATCGTGGCCCTGCTGGACCGCAGCATCAGCATGGACCAGCCCTTCGGCGCCAAGGGCAAGCCGCTGCAGCTGGTGCCGGGCGGCAAGATCCTGGGCTACACCCGGCCCATGGGGGCGGATGCGCCGACCAAGGCGATGGTGGCGCGCCAGGTGCTGGGCGAGTTCGCCGCGCGGCGCCGCAGCGACCGCTTCGGCCTAGTGGCCTTCAGCGTCGTGCCCCTGCATGTGCTGGAGTTCACCGACCGCCAGGCGGCGGTGCAGGCGGCCATCGCTGCGGGGCGCAAGGGCCGTGGCCTGTCCGAGACCGACATCGGCGCGGCCCTGATGGAAGGCCTGACCGCCTTCGAAGGCCGGGCCTACACCGGCTCGCGCATCCTGATGCTGGTCTCCGATGGCGGTGATCACCTCGAGCCGGCCATGCGCGACGCCCTGGCGCGTTCCATGAAGGCGCAGCGGGTGTCGCTGTATTGGCTGTATCTGCGCTCGGTGGCCAATCCCGGCCTCAAGCCCGGGCCGGACGACAGCCCGGGCAGCGAGGAGACCGTGCCGGAGCGGGCGCTGCACCGCTTCTTTGGCAGCCTGGGGCTGCCCTACAAGGCCTATGAGGTGGAGGATCCGGACGCCCTGCGCCAGGCCGTGGCCGATGTGGACCGGCTGGAGAACCTGCCCATCACCTACATGGACACGGTCGGCCGGCGTTCGCTCGAAGGGCTCTGCCTGAGCCTGGCCGCCCTGGGCACGCTGCTGCTCTGGCTGGCCGCCTGGCTGGCCGTGGCCGGGCCGGCCCGGAGGGTGGCTGCAAGCGCCACGCCCTGGCCCGCAGGATCGCGGGGGCAATCATGAGGGGCGAGATGCAGGCCACACGACAGGCCGAGATGAGGCTGGGAACGCCGGCCGCCACCTGGCGCCAGCAGCGCGAGCGCCGCCTGGTGCGGCGTGTGCATCTGGCGCGGCGCCTGCTGCTGGTCCTGGCCCTGGTGGCCGGCGGTCTGGCGGCAAGTGCGGCCTGGCAGTGGTGGACCGTCATCCGCTGGAATGCCCGGCTGGATGAGTTGATGGCCGGTCCCGCGGCCACGGCAGAGGAAGGGGCGCAGCCTGCCTCCGGCGCGTCAACGGCGGGACGGAGCCTGGCCATTCCAAGCCGGTCCTCTGATACGACCCAGACCACAGGCAGCGCCGCAGCTGGACCGGGTGCCTCCGCTGCAGCCAGCGAGGCCAGCGCCGCGGGTGCCGGCACGCCGGCCTGGCTGAGTGACGGCAGCCCGCCGGTCTGGCGTTATGCCCAGGGGGTCAGGCTGGCCGAGGCGGGTGACGTGGACGCGGCGCTGGCGCGCTGGCGCAGCGTGCATGACGATCCGCTGGTGGGCCTGCGTGCCCGCTACAACGGCGCCAACCTGCTGCTGCGCGAGGCCCTGCGCCTGGAGCAGGGCGCCACCCCCGGCCAGGCCCTGGTGCTGATGGAACTGGCCAAGGAGGGCTACCGGGCGGTGCTGCGGCGTGATCCCGGCTTTGGCCCGGCGCGCTACAACCTCGAACAGCTGATGGCTCGTCAGCCCGAGGCCGAGGCCGTCACTGGTGAACCGCCGGCCCCGGCCGAGCGGGCCGCCACCACCATGCGCAGCATTTCGCGGGGCTTGCCGTGAGTGCTGGACGCGCGACCCTGGTCCAGCGCGCCCGGCAGCGGTTCCGGCGCCTGGTCGGCCCAGGGACGGGCGGACCGGAGGGTGAAGCAGGTACAGAGCGCGTCAGCAGCCTGGCGATCACGCGGATGCTGCTGACCCTGCTGCTGGGCGTGCTGCTGGCCGGGGCGCTGGATCTGCGCTGGACCCGGGCCGACCAGGCGCTGAGCTGGGTGGCGGTAATTGACGTGACCCAGAGCATGGCCGTCACCGACATGGTCAGCGTGGATGGCGAGGGGCGCGAGCGCCGCCGCAGCCGCCTGGACGAGGCGCGGAGCCGGCTCGCCCTGGCATTGGGCCAGCTGCCCTGCGGCTCGCGCCTGGGCCTGGGCGTGTTCACGGCCCATCGCTCCATCCTGCTGATGGAGCCGGTGGAGATCTGCGAGAACTACGCCGAGCTGCTTGCCACCCTGGCCCGCATCGACCATCGCATGGGCTGGCAGGGCAACAGCGAGATCGCCAAGGGCCTGGATTCGGGCCTGCTGGTGATGCGCGACCTGGGCAGCCAGCCGACGCTGATCTTCCTCACCGATGGCCAGGAGGCACCCCCCATCAGCCCGCGCTACCGCCCGCCGATGCATGTGGAGAAGGGCAAGGCCCAGGCCCTGGTGGTGGGCGTAGGGGGCGATGAGCTCCAGCCCATCCCGAAGCTGGACGCGCTGGGCCGCCTGGCCGGCACCTGGGCCGCGGGCGAGGTGATCCAGCAGGATCTGCGCAGCCTGGGGCGGGACGCCAATTCGTCCAGCCAGTCGAGCTATGTGGACGACAAGCCCGCCGACAGCACCCCGGTGGCACCGGTGCCCGGCGCCACGCCAGGACGGGAACACCTGAGCGCCGTGCGCGAGGGCTATCTCCGGATGTTGTGCCAGGAGCTGGGCCTGGACTATCACCGCCTGGGCAGCCCCGAGGCCCTGGCCCGGGCCATGACCAATCCGGCCTACCGGCGCGACCTGGGCGTGGCACCACGGCCCTTGCGCGGTGCGCTGGCCGCCCTGGCGCTGCTGCTGCTGCTGCTGGTGTTCCGGCGCGAGCTGGTGCTGCTGGCCTCGGCCCGCCCCTGGCGGCACGGCTGGGACAGGCTGGAGGGCGGGGCAGGGCGGCTTCAGGCCCGGGCCGCGCTGGCCTGGCGCAGGGCGGCGACCCGTCCGCAGAGGTAGGTCCAGACGAAATGGGCCGCGTTGAGGCTGGTGAGCTCGGCGTGGTCATAGGGCGGGGCCACCTCGACGCAGTCCATGCCCACGAAGGGTTGGCCGGCCAGTTCCTCCAGCAGGGTCAGCACCTGGTTGGAGCTCATGCCGCCGGGCTCGGGGGTGCCGGTGCCGGGGGCGAAGGCCGGGTCCAGGCAATCGATGTCCAGGCTGAGGTAGACGGGCGGCTGGCCGCAATCGGCCCAGCGGCGCTCGATGCTGCCGATGACGCCGGAGAGCTGGCCCGGGTTCTCCAGGCCGCGCAGGGCGCGGGCGGTGTGGATCAGCCCCCCCTGGTCGGTCACGTAGTCGCGCGCCGCCTTCTCGCCTGAGGAGCGGATGCCGACCTGCACAAAGGCCTTCTTCTCGACCAGGCCGGCCTGCATGGCCTCGTAGACCCAGGTGCCGTGGCCGCTGGGCTCGCCGAAGTGATCGGTCCAGGTGTCGCAATGGGCGTCGAAATGCAGCACGGCGAGGGGCCGGCCCTGCACCTCGCAGGCCGCCTTGAGCAGGCTGAGGGTGAGGGCGTGGTCGCCGCCCAGCCAGATCATGTGCTGGCCGGCCATGAGGGCGCGGGCCTGGGGCTCCAGCGCCGCACGCAGGCCTTCGAGTGAGGTGTTGGGCAGGGGCAGGTCACCGTGATCGGAGACGGCCTGGGTGGGGCTCAGGTCGAAGTGCGGATGGGTGGCGTCACACAACATGTGGCTGGCCAGCCGGATCTGCCGCGGGCCGAAGCGGGCGCCGGGGCGGTTGGTGACCGAGCCGTCCCAGGCCAGGCCGGCGATGCCGAAGGGGGTCTGCGGGCCGGCGCCGGCCGCAGCGACGTCGCACTTGAGAAAGGTGTGGCTGGTGGCGCGGAACGCGAAGTCGGTCATGGCGGGGTGGGTTCTTGAGGGCAGCGCTGAGGCGGCGGCAAGGGCGCAAGGACGGCTGACGCCGCCCCAGTGTCCCCGAGCTTGCGACCAGGCTTGGGTGGGGCTGCGGGTTTTCGCTAGGAGGAAATGCTGCTTCACGATATGAAATTTTGTCGTGCTGCACTGCCGCAATTCATTTCACATGGTCAATTTAACGTGCCGCATCATGAAAATCATCGCTAACTCATTGATTTTTATGGATTCAAACTTATGTCTTATATAAGACATAAGTCTTAGGTGAGCCGAGGTGAACAGGTAAGCTAGAGGCTGTCAGCAACCCCTTCCCCTTCTTTCTTCCTGTTTGACACGGAGTACCCGATGAGCAAGCTCACCCGCCAGCAACAGATCGACGCCCTGGAAACCGATTGGTCGCAGAACCCGCGCTGGAAGCTCGTGAAGCGCGGCTACAGCGCCGCCGACGTCGTCCGCCTGCGCGGCAGCCTGCAGCCCGAATACACGCTGGCCACGCGCGGCGCCGAGAAGCTGTGGGAGAAGATCAACGGCGGTGCCAAGAAGGGTTACGTCAACGCCTTCGGCGCCATCACCGCCGGCCAGGCCATGCAGCAGGCCAAGGCCGGCCTGGAAGCCGTCTACCTGTCGGGCTGGCAGGTGGCCGCCGACGGCAACACCAGCGAAACCATGTACCCCGACCAGTCGCTCTACGCGTACGACTCGGTGCCCACCATGGTCCGCCGCATCAACAACACCTTCAAGCGCGCCGACGAGATCCAGTGGTCGCGTGGCATCGAGCCGGGCTCGCCCGAGTTCATCGACTACTTCCTGCCCATCGTGGCGGATGCTGAAGCCGGTTTCGGCGGCGTGCTCAACGCCTTCGAACTGATGAAGAACATGATCGCCTCGGGCGCCGCCGGCGTGCACTTCGAGGACCAGCTGGCTGCGGTGAAGAAGTGCGGCCACATGGGTGGCAAGGTGCTGGTGCCGACCCAGGAAGCGATCGAGAAGCTGATCGCCGCGCGTTTCGCCGCTGACGTCATGGGCGTGCCCACCATCGTGCTGGCCCGTACCGATGCCGAGGCCGCCAACCTGATCACCAGCGACCATGACGCCAACGACAAGCCCTTCCTGACCGGCGAGCGCACCCAGGAAGGTTTCTACCGCGTCAAGAACGGTCTGGAGCAGGCCATCAGCCGCGGCGTGGCCTACGCCCCCTACGCCGACCTGGTGTGGTGCGAGACCGGCGTGCCCGACATCGGCTTTGCCCGCGAGTTCGCCCAGGCCGTGCACGCTTCCTGCCCGGGCAAGCTGCTGAGCTACAACTGCTCGCCCTCCTTCAACTGGAAGAAGAACCTCAACGACAGCCAGATCGCTTCCTTCCAGGAAGAGCTGAGCGCGCTGGGCTACAAGTACCAGTTCATCACCCTGGCCGGCATCCACATCAACTGGTACAACACCTTCCAGTTCGCCCATGACTACGCCCGCGGCGAAGGCATGAAGCACTATGTGCAGCAGGTGCAGGAGCCCGAATTCGCCGCGCGCGAGAAGGGCTACACCTTCGTGTCCCACCAGCAGGAAGTCGGTGCCGGTTACTTCGACGACGTGACCACCGTGATCC
>JBJOKP010000007.1:0-13829 GCA_046046045.1 Pseudomonadota bacterium
ATGGGCGGCCTGCCCCTGGGCCTGGCCCACAACGTCAAGCTCATCCGCCCCGTCAGGCAGGGCCAGAGCCTGACCTGGGACGACGTCGCGATCGACACCACGACCGATGCGTACAAGACGCGGCGGGCGATGGAGGAGATGTTTGCGGGGAAGGGGCGCTGAGGCTCAGACGCCGCTGATCACGGCGTCAAGCGGATCGAGGACCCCATGGGCCGGATGGCCTCAGGACGCCGAACTGAGGGTTGGCGGCCCTTTCACCAGGGTCGCAGGCTTTCGCCGAACACCCCAACCTCATCGATGAGCCGGTTGTGTTCGGCAAACCAAGAGCGATGGGCTTGGATGAACTCGTGGACGGCGTTGGATCTGACGCTGCAGGGCGTCAGGTGCGTAGGGCCAGCCTCGCGGCGCCCCTTTTCGGGCAGGTCGGCGATCGGCCGCCGGTTATCGTCGGTCTCCATGGCCCTTCTAACTCATTCCGCGTAGGCAGAAAAAAGGCGCGGACTGTGCCGCGCCTCAATTCAACATCAAGCCACTTGATGCCTCACTGCACCGGCGTCGGGTTCCTCAGCCGGATGTGCAGTTCGCGCAGCTGCTTCTCGTCGACCAGGCTGGGGGCGCCGGTGAGCAGGCACTGGGCGCGCTGGGTCTTGGGGAAGGCGATGACGTCGCGGATGCTCTCGGCCTTGGTCATCATGGTGACGATGCGGTCCAGGCCAAAGGCCAGGCCGCCGTGGGGCGGGGCGCCGTATTGCAGGGCATCGAGCAGGAAGCCGAACTTGATGCGCTGTTCCTCGGGCGTGATCTTGAGGGCCGAGAAGACCTTGGCCTGCACTTCGGCGCGGTGGATACGCACCGAACCGCCGCCGAGTTCCCAGCCGTTCAGCACCATGTCGTAGGCCTTGGCGATGCAGGCGCCCGGGTCGGTGTCCATGAGGTTCTCATGGCCGTCCTTGGGGCTGGTGAAGGGGTGGTGGGTGGCGTTCCAGCGGTCTTCGCCCTCGTCGTATTCGAACATGGGGAAGTCGACCACCCAGAGCGGTGCCCACTTGTCCTCGAACAGGCCGTTCTTCTTGCCAAAGTCGCTGTGGCCGACCTTCAGGCGCAGGGCGCCGATGGCGTCGTTGACGACCTTGGCCTTGTCGGCACCGAAGAAGATCAGGTCACCGTTGCAGGCGCCGGTGCGGGCGATGATCTCGGCGATGGCGGCGTCATGCAGGTTCTTGACGATGGGGCTCTGCAGGCCGTCGCGGCCCTTGCCGGCGTCGTTGACCTTGATCCATGCCAGGCCCTTGGCGCCGTAGATCTTGACGAACTCGGTGTAGCCGTCGATCTCGCCGCGGCTCATCTCGGCGCCGCCGGGCACGCGCAGGGCGACGACGCGGCCGCCCTTGTTCTGCGCCGGCGCGGAGAAGACCTTGAAGTCCACATCCTTCATCACGTCGGTCAGCTCGGTGAACTGCAGCTTGACGCGCAGGTCGGGCTTGTCCGAGCCGTACTGGTACATGGCGTCGGCGTAGGTCATGACCGGGTAGCCGGGCAGGTCCACGCCGATGGTCTTGCGGAAGACCTCGCGGATCATGCCTTCGAACATGCCGCGGATCTCCTCCTCGCCCAGGAAGCTGGTCTCGATATCGATCTGGGTGAATTCGGGCTGGCGGTCGGCGCGCAGGTCCTCGTCCCGGAAGCACTTGGTGATCTGGTAGTAGCGGTCGAAGCCGGCCACCATGAGCAGCTGCTTGAAGAGCTGGGGGCTCTGCGGCAGGGCGAAGAACTGGCCGTCATGCACGCGGCTGGGCACGAGGTAGTCGCGCGCGCCTTCGGGCGTGCTCTTGGTGAGCATGGGGGTCTCGATGTCGACGAAGCCGTTGGCGTCGAGGAACTTGCGCACCTCCATGGCCACGCGGTAGCGCAGCATGAGGTTCTTCTGCATCTGCGGACGACGCAGGTCGAGCACGCGGTGGGTGAGGCGCGTGGTCTCGCTGAGGTTCTCGTCGTCGAGCTGGAAGGGCGGGGTGACGCTGGGGTTGAGCACCTCGATCTCGTGGCACAGCACCTCGATCTTGCCGCTCACCAGGTTGGTGTTGGTCGTGCCCTCTGGGCGGGCGCGCACCAGGCCGACGATCTTGAGGCAGAACTCGTTGCGCACGCCTTCGGCGATCTTGAACATGTCGGCGCGGTCGGGGTCGCAGACGATCTGCACCAGGCCTTCGCGGTCACGCAGGTCGATGAAGATGACGCCGCCATGGTCGCGGCGGCGGTGGGCCCAGCCCATCAGGGTGACGGTCTGGCCGAGCAGGGCCTCGCTGACGAGGCCGGCATAGGTGGTACGCATGGGAGACAGGGCTTTCTTCTAGGCGGGAGCGCTGGGCGAAAACGCGATTGTGCGTCCGCCGGCATGACGCTGAACAGCGGGGCATGCCGCCGGGGCCGCCTCAGCGGCGGGAAGGGTGTGGATGTCGGGGGGAGCGCTGGGCAGGCTGTGTCGCAAGCCTTCAGGACCCACCGCGGGCCAGGCGGCGGGCCCGGTCAATTTCGGCCGCTGGGGCCGCTGGCGAGCGGCAGGGGCGCGGGCAGGGTGGCGCCGCTGCCATTGCCGCTGGGGGTGACCACGCCCATGGAGATGATGTACTTGAGCGCTTCGTCCACGCTCATGGCCAAGGGCCGGACCTCGCTGGCCGGCACCATGAGCAGGAAGCCCGAGGTGGGGTTGGGCGTGGTGGGCACGTAGAGGCTCAGGCTGTCAGCCTCGGGCAGCAGTTCGCCCACCTCGCCATTCGGGCGGCCGGTGACGAAGGCAATGGTCCAGCTGCCTTCACGCGGGTACTGCACCAGCACGGCCTCGCGGAAGGCCTGGCCATTGCTGGAGAACAGCGTGTCCGAGACCTGCTTGACCGAGTTGTAGATGGACTTGACGATGGGGATGCGGGAGAGCAGCTGGTCCCACTGGCGCAACCACCATTGGCCGACGAAGTTGGCGACGAAGACCCCGGTCAGCAGCAGGGCAGAGATGAGCACCACCACCCCCAGGCCGGGGATGGCGGTGACGCTTTCCACCAGGGCCTTGCCGCCCGGGGGCAGCACGGCGGAGAAGCCGCCGGCCAGGCTGCGGAAGACGGAGTCCAGCACCCCCAGGGCCCAGCTGAGGACCCAGACGGTGATGCTGACCGGCAGCCAGACCAGCAGGCCGGCCACGATGTATTTCTTCACGCGGTGCTTTCGTAGGGAAAGAAGGCGAGGGCGCATGCCTGGGCAGGCAGAGCGGGCCCGCCCGGAGCGGCCCAGCCCAACTCACGGCCGACCGGGACGTTCTGGAAGCGCTGGCCGTTCAATGACAGGCGCAGGAGCCGCCGCAGGCCGTGGGGGCGGCGGCCGAGGCGGTCGTCGACGAACTGCCGCTGTCGGTGCTGCCGCCCGCGGCCGGCGCCGTCGAGCTGCTGCCACCGCCGTCGCCGCCCGAGGTGGCTGCGGGGCTGCTGCTGCCGCCGCCGCGGAAGTCGGTCGCATACCAGCCCGAGCCCTTGAGCTGGAAACCCGCGGCGGTGAGCTGCTTGGTGTAGGTCTCGGCCTGGCAGGCCGGGCAGGTGGTCAGCGGGGGATCGGAGATCTTGCGCAGCACGTCCTGGGCATGGCCACAACTGCTGCAGCGATAGGCATAAATTGGCATGGTCGAGCCCTGAATTCAATGCGGAAATTATAAAAGCCAGGGCCGAATCAGCGTCCGGCCGGGGCCAGGTGGTGGGTGTGGTCGTGCCGGTTCACCATCCACTGCGGCATGAGCGAACCCAGCACCATGCCCGCCAGGGCGGCGACCAGGCCGGCCAACTGGGCCGGGAAAAGCTCGCCCAGGGTGGAGACCTGGGGCAGGAAGACGATCCAAGTGCCGACGCCGGCTGCCAGCGAGAAGACGGCACCCTGGGTGCTGGCACGCTGCCAGTAGAGCCCGAAGACCAGGGGCACGAAGGCGCCCACCAGGGTGATCTGGTAGGCCGAGCTGACCAGGTCGTAGATCGAGGTGCCCTTCATGGCAATGGCATAGGCCAGCACCAGGCCAGCGAAGATGACGATGGTCCAGCGCATGGCGAGCAGTTGCTCGCGGTCCTTCATGCCCGGGCGCAGGTTCTTGAGGATGTTCTCGACGAAGCTGGTCGAGGGCGCCAGCAGCGTGGCCGACGAGGTGCTCTTGATGGCCGAGAGCAGGGCGCCGAAGAAGAGGATCTGCATCAGCAGCGGCATCTTGGTGAGCACGAAGGTCGGCAGCAGCCGCTGGTAGTCGTCCTTGGCGATGTTCATGGCCTCGTCGCCCATCACCACCACCGCGCTGGCAACGATGAACATGGGCACGAAGGCGAACAGGATGTAGGACAGGCCTCCGATGGCCGCGCCATTGCGGGCGGTCGTGGCATCCCGGGCCGACATGACGCGCTGGAACACGTCCTGCTGCGGGATGGACCCCAGCATCATGGTCAGCCCTGCGGCGATGAAGAAGGCCATGTCGGTGAAGCCGGGCTCGGGCAGGAACCTGAACAGCTCCTTGGACTGCGCCAGGGCGATCACCTTGTCGGCGCCGCCGGCCAGGTCGGCCGAGAAGATGGCGATGATGGTGAGCCCCACCACCAGCACGATCATCTGGATGAAGTCGGTCCAGGCCACCGCCAGGAAGCCGCCAACCACCACGTAGACCAGCACCGCCAGGGTGCCCACGATCATGCCGGCCGTCTCGCTCATGGCGCCGTTGGTCAGCACCGAGAACACCAGACCCAGGGCGGTGATCTGCGCCGCCACCCAGCCCAGGTAGCTCAGGATGATGGCCACCGAGCAGAACACCTCCACCTCCTTGCCAAAGCGCTGGCGATAGAAGTCGCCGATGGTCAGCAGGTTCTGCTTGTAGAGCTTGGTGGCAAAGAACAGGCCCACCAGGATCAGGCAGGTGCCCGCGCCGAAGGGGTCTTCGACGATGGCGTTCAGGCCGCCCTGGACGAAGCGGGCCGGGATGCCCATGACCGTCTCGGCACCGAACCAGGTGGCGAAGGTGGTGGTGATCACCATCACCAGCGGCAGGCTGCGCCCGGCGATGGCGAAATCCGCCGTGTTCTTGATGCGGGTGCCGGCCCAGACACCGATGGCCAGGGTGCCGACCAGGTAGAGCACGACGAAGACGATCAGGGTCAGGTTCATGGTGGGGCTAGGGCGTCAGGGCGTGGCGAGTGCGCCCGAATTATCGACGTCGTAACAGGATGTCTGTGACCGGGGCGCCACGGATGGCCAGGCGCGCACATGGGGCGCAGGCAATGCGCGCCGGCAGCCGGGTCTAGCCCCGAGCAGGAGGCGTGCCCGGGCGGGTCATCACCCGCCCCGACCGGTTCAGCCGTGGTGCATCCACCACCAGCCCAGGGCCTTGGTGATGGCTGCGCCGATGACGAAGCCGCCCGCCGCCCAGACCATGCCCTGCAGCAGGCGGTTGGTGCGGCGCTGCTCGCGCAGCAGGGACTTCAGCAGCTCGTCCTGCCCGCTGGCGGGGCGGGCCTGCTGGGCCAGGGCGTCATGCAGCAGGCGCGGCAGCTGGGGCAGCATGTGGGCGAAGTGGGGGGCTTCGTCCTTGAGCGTGGCGATCAGCGCACGCCAGCCGATCTGCTCGTTCATCCAGCGTTCGAGGAAGGGCTTGGCGGTGCGCCAGAGGTCCAGGTCGGGGTCGAGCTGGCGGCCCAGGCCCTCGATGTTGAGCAGCGTCTTCTGCAGCAGCACCAGCTGGGGCTGGATCTCGACGTTGAAGCGCCGCGAGGTCTGGAACAGCCGCATCAGCACCTGGCCCAGCGAGATCTCCTTGAGCGGGCGGTCGAAGTGGGGCTCGCAGACCGAGCGCACCGCACCTTCCAGCTCGTCGATGCGGGTGGACTTGGGCACCCAGCCGGATTCGACATGCAGCTCGGCCACGCGGCGGTAGTCGCGCCGGAAGAAGGCCAGGAAGTTGTGCGCCAGGTATTCCTTGTCGCGCGCATCCAGCGTGCCGATGATGCCGAAATCGAGCGCGATGTAGCGACCGAAGGTCTCGGGTGCCACCGACACCATGATGTTGCCCGGGTGCATGTCGGCATGGAAGAAGCCGTCACGGAAGACCTGGGTGAAGAAGATGGTGACGCCGTCCACCGCCAGCTTCTTCATGTCCACGCCGGCGGCGCGCAGGCGCTCCACCTGGCTGATGGGGATGCCGTGCATGCGCTCCATCACCAGCACCTCGGCACTGCAGAACTCCCACAACATCTCGGGGATGAGCAGCAGCTCGAGCGACTTCATGTTGCGGCGCAGCTGGGTGGCGTTGGCCGCCTCGCGCACCAGGTCGAGCTCGTCGTGCAGGTATTTGTCGAACTCGGCCACCACCTCGCGCGGGCGCAGTCGGCGGCCGTCGGCGCTCAGGCGCTCCATCCAGCCGGCGAAGGTGCGCAGCAGGCCCAGGTCGGCCTCGATCACCTCCAGCATGCCCGGACGCAACACCTTGACCGCCACCTCGCGCCCGCCATGCAGATGGGGCAGCAGGCGGCCGAAGTAGACCTGGGCGATGGAGGCGCTGGCGATGGGGGCCTCGTCCAGCTGGGCGAACACCTCGCTGATGGGCCGGCCGAGCGAACGCTCGACCATGGCCTTGGCCCGGTCGCTGGGAAAGGGCGGCACGCGGTCCTGCAGCAGGGCCAGTTCCTCGGCCAGGTCGGGCGCCAGCAGGTCGCGCCGGGTGGAGAGCACCTGGCCAAACTTGACGAAGATGGGGCCGAGCTGCTCCAGCGCCACGCGCAGGCGCTCGCCCCGCGCCCGCTCATGGTGGGGCGGACCGGAGATCCAGCGCAACCAGGCCAGCGGCCAGGGCAGGGACAGGCGTTCGATGGCCAGGCGCAGCACGCCGTTGCGCCACAAGACGGCCAGGATGCGCAGCAGGCGCAGGGCGTGGGTCACGAGTGCCCCCCGCGTTCATGGCTGGGCGCAGGCATGGGGCCAGCCACCACGGCGGCGGGCGCCGTGGTGGTCATGCAGGCGCGGATCACGATGAGGCGTCGCCGTCGCGGCCCGCGCGCTGGCGCAGGCTGGCCCAGCCGTCGGCCGTGCTGCGGGCCAGGCCGGCGCCGCTGGCGGTAAACCGCCGTGCGGCATCGACGAACCAGTGCATCAGCCGGGCGATCTGGTGGGCAGGGGCGTCGCCCACCACGCGGGCGAGGTCGTCCTCGATGTCCCAGCGCAGATGGTCGGCCAGCCAGCCGACCTCGGCGGCCAGGGCGGCGTCGCCCTGGATGTCCATGGGCGGCCGGCCCTGGCCGGCGGCCAGCAGCCAGCGGGCGATCTCGCCGCTGTCCAAGGTCACGACCAGGCTGGCCTCCGCGTCGGTGGCGAGCGAGGGATCGGCCGCCGTGGCCGCGGGCTGGAAGTCCAGCAGGCCCGCAGCACTGACCGCCCAGGTGGCCGGCATGGGCTGGGGCAGGCGGGCGGTCAGGGCCGCCGGCAGGAAGTCGGGCCAGCTGCGCCACTGCAGGCGCAGGCTCTTGCCAGCCTGCTGGGCCAGGCGCTGCATGGCCTCGGGTTCGGTGGCAATGACGTGGTTGGCCAGCAGGGTCATGCGGGCCAGGGCCTCGTTGCCCATCACGTTCAGCCAGTTCCCCAGATCGGGGACGGGCGGCCTGGGGAATTCGGTCTTCATGGTGATTTCATTCTAGGTGGCTGTTCACGCTCGCCCGGATTTTGCGCAGCGCCGCCTGGGAGGGGCCGCGGCCGGCTCGCCAGAATGCCCGGGCCGCCCCCTCCGCGCCTTGCGCCGGATCGCGCGCCGGACCTTTGCCACCTCACGCTGCCTCAATCAGACATCCCCCATGGCCACCATCCTGCTCACTGGCGCCACCGGCTACATCGGTTCCCACACCTGGCTGGCCCTGCATGCGGCCGGGCACCAGGTGGTGGGCGTCGACAACTTCGCCAACAGCTCGCCCGTGGTGCTGGAGCGCCTGGCCGAGCTGATGGGCCAGGCGCCGGTCTTTGTCCAGGCCGACGTGAACGACCGCCCGGCCATCACCACCGTGCTGCGCAGCCATGCGGTGGATGCCGTGGTGCACTTCGCCGCCCACAAGGCGGTGGGGGAGTCAGTGGAGAAGCCGCTCGAATATTTCCGCAACAACCTGGGCGGCCTGGTGGCGGTGGGCCAGGCCATGGCCGAGGCCGGCGTGCTGCGCCTGGTCTTCAGCTCCTCGGCCACGGTCTACGGCCAGCCCGAGCGCCTGCCCATCACCGAGGACTGCGCCCTCTCGGCCACCAATCCCTACGGCCTGACCAAGCTGCTGGGCGAGCAGATGCTGCGCGAGCTGGAGCGCTGCGACCCGCGCTGGCGCATCGCCTACCTGCGCTACTTCAACCCGGTGGGGGCCCATGAAAGCGGCCGCATCGGCGAGGACCCGCGCGGCGTGCCCAACAACCTCATGCCCTATGTCACCCAGGTGGCCGTGGGCCAGCGCGCCGAGCTGTCGGTCTACGGCGGCGACTACGAGACGCCCGATGGCACGGGCGTGCGCGACTACATCCACGTGATGGACCTGGCCGAGGGCCATGTCGCCGCCCTGGCGCGCCTGCTTTCCGGCGGCGATTCGCTCACCGTCAACCTGGGCACCGGCCAGGGCTACAGCGTGCTGGAGGTGATCCGCGCCTTCGAACGTGCCAGCGGCCGCCCCGTGCAGCATCGCATCGTGCCGCGCCGCCCGGGCGACGTCGCCGCCTGTTATGCCGACCCTGCACTCGCTCGCCAGGAGCTGGGCTGGCAGGCCAGCCGCGGTCTGGACGCCATGTGCGCCGACGCCTGGCGCTGGCAGAGCGGCAATCCGCGCGGTTTCGCCGGCTGATGCTGCCATCGGCGCGCTCATCCGGGCGCTCAGTTGGGAGCTCGTCTGGACGCCCACCTGGACCCTCCGATGGAATTTGCCGGATGAAGCGGGCGGTCGGCGCCCTCCCGCCGTCCGCCGGCTAACCGTCTGTCACCGCACCGGTCACCACGCCCCTGGGCCCGGGCTGCGACAATCCGGGCCATGACGCCCCACGACATTCCGGCCTACATGGCCCAGCTCGGCGCCCTGGCGCGGGCCGCCGCCACCCAGATGGCGGCTTCCACCACCGCCCAGCGCAACCAGGCCCTGCTGAACCTGGCCCAGCTGCTGCGCGCCGAGGTGGCCGAGCTGCAGAGCGCCAACGCCCTGGACCTGGTGGCCGCCCAGGCCAACGGCCTGGCCGGCCCGCTGCTGGACCGCCTGAAGCTGGACGCCAAGACCCTGGCGACCGTGGCCGAGGGCTGCGAGCAACTGGCCGGCATGCCCGACCCGATCGGCGAGATCGTCAACCTGCGCCGCCGCCCCACCGGCATCAGCGTGGGCCAGATGCGCGTGCCCCTGGGCGTCTTCGGCATGATCTACGAGAGCCGGCCCAACGTGACCATCGAAGCCGCCTCGCTGGCCATCAAGAGCGGCAACGCCTGCATCCTGCGCGGCGGCTCGGAGGCCTTCCAGTCGAATCTGGCCTTGTGGCGCCGCGTGCAGCGCGCCCTGGTGGCGGCCGGCCTGCCCGAGGCGGCGGTGCAACTGGTCGAGACCACCGACCGCGCCGCCGTGGGCCGCCTCATCGCCATGCCCGAATCGGTGGACGTGATCATTCCGCGCGGCGGCAAGTCGCTCATCGAGCGCATCTCGGTCGAGGCCAAGGTGCCGGTGATCAAGCACCTGGACGGCAACTGCCACACCTACGTCGATGCCCAGGTGGACCTGGAGCAGGCGCTCACCGTCACCGAGAACGCGAAGACGCAGAAGTACAGCCCTTGCAACGCCACCGAGTCGCTGCTGGTGCATGCCGACCAGGCCGCGGCCTTTCTGCCGCGCATCGGCGCCGTCTTCGCCGCCAAGGGCGTGGAGATGCGCGGCTGCCCGCAGGCCCTGGCTGCGCTGGCTGGCGTGCCGGGCGCCAAGCTGGCGCCGGCCACCGAGGCCGACTGGGCCGAGGAATACCTGGCGCCCGTCATCAGCATCAAGGTGGTGGCCAGCCTGGACGAAGCGATTGCCCACATCAACCGCCACGGTAGCCACCACACCGACGCCATCCTCACCACCAACCACCCCAACGCCATGCGTTTCCTGCGCGAGGTGGATTCGGCCAGCGTGATGGTGAACGCGAGCACCCGCTTCGCCGACGGCTTCGAATACGGCCTGGGCGCCGAGATCGGCATCAGCACCGACAAGTTCCACGCCCGCGGGCCGGTGGGGCTGGAGGGCCTGACCTCGCTGAAATACGTGGTGCTCGGCCAGGGCGAGGTGAGGCGCTGAGGCCAGGGCGGCATCTCGCGTGATGACGACCGCCCCCAGGATGGCTCCGCAGACCGCGCCCGATCCTCGTCATGCCCTGGTGCTGTTCTCGGGCGGCCAGGACTCGACCAGTTGCCTGGCCTGGGCCCTGGAGCGCTACGTCCGGGTCGAGACCGTGGGCTTCGACTACGGCCAGCGCCACCGCGTGGAACTGGAGGTGCGCGGCCCGCTGCGCGAGGCGGTCGCGGCCCTGAAGCCGGCCTGGGCCGGCCGCCTGGGGGCGGATCACCGCTTCGACCTGGGCCTGGTGCAGGTGCTGGGCGACACGGCCATGACGGCCGAGCGTGCCATCGAATTCGAGGCCAGCGGCCTGCCCACCACCTTCGTGCCGGCGCGCAACCTGCTGTTCCTCACCGCCGCCGCCGGCCTGGCCTATCGCCGCGGCCTTTCGGTGCTGGTGGGCGGCATGTGCGAGACCGACTATTCCGGCTACCCGGACTGCCGCGACAACACCCTCAAGGCCCTGCAGGTGGCGCTGTCGCTGGGACTGGCCGCGCCCATGACGGTGGAGACGCCGCTCATGTTCCTCACCAAGGCCCAGACCTGGGCGCTCTGCGAGCAGCTGGGCGGCCCGGCCCTGAACGAGCTCGTCATCGAGCAGAGCCACACCTGCTACCTGGGCCAGCGCGAGCCGCGCCATGCCTGGGGCCGGGGCTGCGGCCACTGCCCGGCCTGCGAGCTGCGGGCGGCGGGCTTCCGCGCCTGGGCGGCCGGGCGCGGCGGGCCGGCAGACGGAGGGGCGCGGGCATGAACCTTTATGCCGTCGTGGTGCCGGCCGTCCTCGGGCTCTGGACCCTGGGCGCCTACAACCGCCTGGTGCGGCTGCGCAATGTCATCGTCTCGGTCTTCCAGGCCTTTGCCCAGGCGGCGCGCGAGCGCACCGAGCTGGTCCAGCAGCTGGTCGGCCTGGCCCGGAGCCTGCTCGGCGAGGCCGATGCCGACCACCCCGAGCTGATCGAGGCCGTGGTTCAGGCAGAGGCCGAGGTGGCGCGTGCCCTGGAGGCCGCCCGCCTGCGCCCGGTGCAGACCCGTCTGCTGGCCGACCTGGGCCGCTGCGATCACGCCCTGAGTCATGCTCTGGAGCGGCTCTGCATCACCCTGCGCGACCGGGTCGGCTTCGAGGACACCCATGCCGACCCCGAGGCCCAGCATCCGGCCGCCACCCTGCTGGCCCGCCTGGAAGGGGTGCTGGTACAGACCGATTTCGCGCGCCAGACCTACAACCAGGCGGTAGGCGACTACAACGCCGCCATCCGCCTCTTTCCCACCACGGTGATCGCCGGACTGTTCGGCTTCGAGGCCGCGCCCCTGCTGCCTGCCGTGCCGCGCGGCCTGGCCTGAGTTCATCGCCCCTGCCGCCCGGATTCTTCGGAGCAGTTCACCGCAAGAAGGCCCCAGAGCGTCATGGCCCATTCCCCGCTTGAAGCCCAACCCCATGCCGCCGGCAGCCTCAGCCCGGTGCTGGGTGATGCCCAGCTGGCACGCGCCGCCAGCCGGGCGGAACTGGATGCCTGGGAGGAGCTGGACCGCTTCCAGGGCCCGGGTGAACGCCGGGCCACGCTGCTGGCCCTGCTCATGACGCCCGGCAGCCGGTCCGAGCTGGAGGCCTGGCGTGAAGCCTGTGCCGAGGTCGGCCGGGCCGGTCGTGCCCTCGAGCTGGTCGCCAGCCTGAGTGCGCCGGCCCGGCCGGCGGCGCTGGAGCGGGTGCTGCACGACAGCCGCCGCGCCCCGGCGGCCGAACGCCTGGAGCTGCTGCGCACCTCGCGCACCCTCATGTGTGCCGACGGCAAGGTCGGCCCGCTGGATCGCCTGCGCTGGCTCTACGCGCGCCAGTGCCTGGCCGAACAGGAGCCCGGCATCGGCGGCCGACCCTCAGGCCTTGCCGCCTGGGCGGAGGAGCCGGTCGCCGACGCCGACCGAGCAGGGGCCCACGCCCTGCCCGAGGCGTTGAAGCAGCCGACCGGCCGGCTGACCAGCTACCTGGCCCGCATGGTGCCAATGGCCGATCCGCAGTCCAAGGTCGGCAGCCTGGGCGTGGCCTGGCACCGGGCGGTCATGTCGGGCCTGTGGGGCGACGAGCTGCCGCCCTGTCGCCTGCCCGACAGCGACCAGCTGGTGCAGGCCCTGACCGAGGTGCAGGAGCTGTCCTGGATGCAGCGGCCGCTGCTGGCTCGCCTGTGGGTGGAGGCGGCCTTTGCCCTGATGCAACGCCGCCAGTCCGGCCGCACCGATCCCGGTCCGCTGGCCACGCCCAGCGGCGCCGCTTGGACGTCCACCGCCCCGGCCCGCCTGGACAGCGCGCCGGTGAGCCTGCCGATGCCGGATGGTGGTGCCTCCGCGCCCGAGTCCGACCCGGCGCCCGCTGCTGGCGCGGACTCGGTGCCCGAGCAGGGACGTGCCACCGCTACCGCCAGCGCCGCCGAGCCAGCCTGGCCGCCGCACTGGCCCGATCTCGACGCCCTGTGCGCCCTTCGCCTGGCCTGCCGCATGATCGACACGCCCCTGCCGCCCCCCCTGGCCCGGGCCTTTGTGGAACATCCCCAGGGGTGAGCGGTCGCGCCCGGCGTCGGCTGGGCGGCGACGCAGCCTGGCAGGCGCGACGGGTCCGGCGCGAGGCGCCGCTTAGACTGGGCCGGTGAAGCCCTGTCCTGTTCCCTCGCCCCGTCCCGCCCCTTCCACGTCGCGCCAGCCGGCATCTGCCGGTGATCCCGCTGCCAGTGACCGCACGACCGCAGGCCGGCGGCCTGAGCGGGTGTCGCTGGACCGGCAGTTGCTGCAGGCCGCCGCCTGTGTGCAGGCGGTGCGCCAGGGCCGCTCGCTTAGCGACGCCCTGGCCGCGGTGGCGCCGGAATGGCGGCCCGGTGTGCAGGCGCTCAGCTTCCACACCCTGCGCCACCTGGGGGGTGCGCAGATGGCCCGCGAGGTGCTGGCCGCCCGCAAGCCGACCGAAGCCATCGAGGGCCTGCTGCTGGTGGCCCTGTCCCTGCTGTGGCCGCAACCGGCCGGCAGCGAGCCGCTCTACGACAGCCACACCGTGGTCGACCAGGCCGTGCATGCGGCGCGGCGTGAATCGGAAGGGGCGACCCGCTTCGTCAACGCCGTGCTGCGGCGCTTTCTGCGTGAGCGCGAGGCCCTGGTGCCGGCCTGGCAGGCCAGCCGGCCCGAGGTGGCCCATCACCATCCGCGCTGGTGGATCAGTCAGCTGCAGCGCGACTGGCCGCAGGCCTGGGCGGAGCTGCTGGCGGCCAACCAGGCCCATCCGCCCATGGACCTGCGGGTGAACCTGCGCCAGGTCAGCGCCGCGGCGTATCTCGAGGAACTGGCCGCGGCCGGCATTGCGGCCACGCTGCGGCCGCTGGTGTCGCGGGTGCCGCCGGAGTCAGCCTCGGGCGACGACAGCGCCTGGCCGGCGACGCTGGCACCGCACGAGGCCGTGCTGCGGCTGGCCCGGCCTGTGCCGGT
>JBJOKP010000008.1:0-13770 GCA_046046045.1 Pseudomonadota bacterium
GTCGGGCCTTCATTCGTATTGCGACCTCTTCGCCCCTGCGTGCCACCTCACATGGTGCACCCACCCTGGGCTTTCATGCTCGGGGGCGAGTGGACCAACTCATGATTGGTTAGTGCAGCAACTCACCACCCAGCGTGACCAGGCCCGCCAGGCCGACGAGCAGAAAAGCCGTTTCGTTGCGGCGGCATGCCATGACCTGCGCCAACCCATGCATGCCCTGGGCCTCTTTGCGGCCACGCTGCAACGCCAGACCCAGGGCAATCAGGTCGACCCCCTGCTGCGCAAGATGATCCACGCCATCGGCTCGCTGGATCGCGCCTTCACCGACATGCTGGACATCGCCCGCTTGGACGCAGACCGGGTCCATCCCCACCCCGAGACCTTTGCCTTGCGCGACCTCTTCCATCGCCTGCACACTGTCTTTGCCGGCCAGGCGGAAGGTGCCGGCCTGTCCCTACGCTTTGCCCCGGGTGGCAAGCAGGTCCATGCCGACCCGCTGCTTCTGGAGCGGGTGCTGAACAACCTGGTGCAGAACTCCCTGCGTTACACCGACCAGGGCGGGATCATGGTAGTGGCGCGCAGCCGCCCCGACCGCATCAACATCGAGGTCTGGGACACCGGCCGCGGCATTCCGGAAGCCCAGCTGCCACGTGTCTTCGAGGAATTCGTCCGGCTCACCCCGACCCGCAGCGATCGCCCAGAGTCTGGCGATGCCGTGCAGGGCCTGGGCATCGGCCTGCCCATCGTGCGACGCTTGCTCCATCTCATGGGACATGCCCTGGAGGTCCAGTCCTGCCCGGGTCGTGGCACGGTATTCCGGATCGGCATCGCTCGTTGCCCCGGTGCCGAAATCTGGGCTGACGACCCACGCCTCGTGTCCGAACCAGCGCCCGTTGCACCGCTGCTGCTGGCCCGGCTGCCCAACGCCCAGGCCGTGCTGGTCATCGATGACGAACCCAGCATCAGCGAAGGCCTGCGCCTCCTGCTGGACAGCTGGGGATATGCCACTGCCACCGCCTCGGACATTGCCCAGGCCAAGCTGCTAGCCGAGCTGCAAAAGGACAGGCTGGACCTGATCGTCTCCGACCTGCACCTAGGCCCCTGCGAAGACGGCCTGCAGGCCATCGACGCGGTGCGGGACATCTGCGGCCGCAACGTGCCGGCCATGCTGCTGACTGGGGACACCACCCCGGCAGCTATCCAGCGCGTCCACGCCACCGGCACCCGCCTGCTCTTCAAGCCGCTGGAACCCGGCCTGCTACTCCAGCAGGTGCGCAGCCTGCTGCGTTGATTGGCCCCGGTGCGCAGCTCGGGCACCTTAGTTCTCGGTCATTTGCGGGAGTTGTCTAGCGAGGGCGGCGGCGTGTAACCAAGCTCGAGGGCACGAGCCTCGTACTGCGCCGCCAGCTGGGGTTGATCGAGCTGGCGGTAGTAGAGCGCCAGCTCATAACTGGCGATGCCATTGCCCAGCGCGGCGGCAAACTGCATCCAGCCCTCGTAGCGGCCAATGTCGGTGCGACTGCGCCGCTCCGCCGGCAGCCTGAAATGCCAGCGCCCCAGGCGCGCTGCGGCATCCTTGTCGCCCCGCCCGGCCTTGGCCAGATCGGCCACCAGCTCCGGCGGCATGCCCACGACGGGCGCAAAGGCGCTGCGATACAGGCGCACCTCCCGACGGGTGAGGATCTGAGCAGCATCTTTGGCACCACGCTGGGCCACCAAGGCCCGTGCCGCCAGGCTACCGCCGGGAAAGCGCTGGATGAAGGCAGCCGCCAGACGCGCTACCTCGCCTGGCCAGAGCGCCAGCTCCACCTCGTCCCAGACGGCCTGTTCTTCGGCCGGTTGCGCTGTCCTCCCTCCCTCGGCCTCCTCTGCCGCGTCGCGCGGGGCCAGGCGTCGCATCACTTGGGTGTTTTCGGCAATGAAGGGCAGTTGGGCAAATTGGCGCAGCACGGCAATGGGGTGATTGAGCATAGTCTCGTGTACATCCATCTTCACTAGGCGGAAGAGCTCCGAGAAAGTCAGCTCGCCTGGAGCCGCATCAAGCAGGCGCACGAGCGAGGCCGTGTAGAAGGTGTTGCGCCTTTCATCGATGGGTGCAATCGCCGGTCTACCCGCACCGGTGGCGAAGGCAATCAGGCAGCCGGGCGGAGCCTCCACCTGGTTGAGGCCGCCTTCCGGCCCAGTCGAGACCCCAGGCGCGGGCCGCAAGGAGGTGCGGCAGGCATCGATCACGGCCATGGTCAAGCCACGCGGCCGTCTGGCCAGATGGGCCACCACGTCGCGTGCCAGCACCAGGCTGCCGTCTAGCAGGCGATCGGAGGAGGACTTGGGACTGAGCCGGGCTGGGATCAGCACATTCTTGGCGTCAACCTGGGCACCGTGACCGGAGTAGTAGAAGAACACCGTCGTGTCCGGCGGCATGGCCCGCAGGCGCTGACTGAATTGGGCCACCGCGTCGCGCGCGCCATGGACGTCCTGGTCCAGCAGATCTGTCACTTCGAAGCCGCGCCGACCCAGTGCAGCCTTCAGGTCCCGCACGTTCTTGTGTACCGGGGGCAGATCCTGCCCGTCCGGATAGTCGCGGTTACCGATGAGCAGGGCTAGGCGAGGTGGCTCGGCGCCTCCGAGTGCGATGGCCGACACCCCCTCGGGCTGCGCTGCCACTGGCTGCAGGGGCAGGAGCATGCCCGGCCCCAGGACCAGGCTGCCAGCCATTACGCCAACCAGGTGGCGACGCTGGTGGTGGCGCGGCGTGCCGCATTGATCAGTGGCTGGCAGATCCATCATCTTGTCCTGACGATGGGTCATGGTTCGCAGCTCAGGCTCAGCGCAGCCGGCGGGCAGCTCAGCGGCGGACGCAGACCTTCGGTGCCCTGAGTGGCCGGCCGGCCTGGGCCGACCTCGGCGATCACGCCCTGGCGCAGGCGCATGGCTACGTTTTCAGTCCGCACCGCATCATCGAAACGTTCCTTGCGCGCGCTCTCCACCACCGAGAGGGTAGAACCCAGCGAGATGGTCTCGCGCGCCGTTCGGGTACCGCGTCCGTTGTAGAAGACCGGGATGCTGCCATCCAGCCCTTCGCCCAGCGAATAGAAGGCATACCCATCCACGCCGAATTCCGGGCCGCTCAGCACCACGCTCAGGCTGCCCGGGCTGGTAGGTTGGGGCAGCACCGCGATATAGCCGGCATTCAGTCCCCCGCGCTCCCCTCCGGAGGCGGTGGTCCCCCAGCTGCGGCTGCCTACATTCACCTGCAGTTCCCCACCGGCGCCGGCCACGCCGTAGGGATGGCCACCAGCGGCCGCTGCGGCCTGGCCGGCCGCCGTGGCATGCAGGGTGAGGGCCGGGAGCTGCTGGGCGCCCGACAGTCCGGCGTTGAAGGGCATGCGGGCCGTGATGACCGCCCAGTCCGCCACATTCGCCGTGGGCCGGGCGGTGGTGATGGCATCGGCGCTGAGATCCAGCACATCAGCCTCCAGGCCCTGGCCCGCCACATTCAGCTGCCCGGCCGCCAGCTGAACCCGGCTCTGCACCGCCACCTGTCCGCTGCCCTGGGTCACCAGGCGCTCGTTCCAGGCTGAGCGGGACCGCCCGCTGATTACCTCCAGCCCGCCGAGGAATCGATTGCCGTCCTGCCCGAGCCGGACCGAGCCTCCATCGTCCGCCCGAACCGAGAGCAGGGCTCCGGCTGCGACATCGATGTGACCTACCCCGGTCTGCAGCACCACATCGCGGGCCCAGCGCAGCGCATGCTGGCCCGGCGTCAGCACATTGGTCAGGGCCGGCGGATCACCCGGCCCGGGCAGAGCGCTGGCCAGGCCATGCAGTGTGAGGGTGCCAGCCTCCAGGGTGAGGTTGTCGCCCAGGGTCAGCACCCCGGCATCGATCTGGCCGCCAGCGCGCAGATGAACCACGCCCAGGGTCAGGTCGCTGGGCGTGCCGCCGCTCACCCCTGCGGAGACGGCCACCGGACCCTGCGCATCCAGTCCCAGCCGACCGGCCCACTGGTTGTCCGCATGGTCGGCCTGCAAGGCACCGCCGCTGCGCAGGCTGAGATCCGTGCGCCCGTTCACCGGTCCGGCAAGGGTCATGGCCTGCGTGGTGGACAGATCCCCCCCAAGGCTCACCGCGCCGCGGGCATCGATGCTGTCCAATGCCTCGGCGCCGGCCAGGTCCAGGCTTGACCCGGTCGCCATGGTCAGGGCCGGTCGGTCAAGCAACTGCCCGGCAGAGCTGGTGCGCAAGGCGCCGCCATTCACCGCCACGGCATAACGGGCGCCCGGCGTGGCCGCCGCCAGGGATCCGCCCGTCCCCAAGATGAGCACGCCGTCGCTGACGCTCACGTCGCTGCTCACGCGGGTCGGCGCCAGGAGCAGGGAGTTGCCCCGGCTGTCCAGGCTGCGGGTGAGCAGGGCAGCCCCGACCTGGCCGCCGGTCAACACGCTCGCACCGCTGACATCCAGCGTGCCGTCACCCTGCAGGCTGCCCGCAAGCGCCAGCGAAGCCACCGTCTCGTGCCCAGCCAGGCTGACGCTGGCTCCGCCCTGCACCACCAGGGCGGCGGCGTTGTTGATCTGCTCACTGGTCGAGGTGAGCAGCTGACCGCCCGGCTGAACCAGCACCTGGGTCGTGGCACCGATTGCGCCGCCCGGCTCCAGCACGAGGCTGCCCGCATCGATCACGGTGTCACCGCCATGGTCCAGCTGTCCGCCGAAGCCCTGCTGGCCCGTGCCACTCTTGTGCAACTGGACAAGGCTGCCCCCGCTCAGGCCGCCGCCATAACTCTGGCTGCCAGAGGCATTGGCCAGCGTCAGGGTGCGACCAGGCAGGCCGGGATTGCCCAGATCCACCAGGGCAGTGCCATCCACCAGCTCACCGGGCTTGTCCGCCAGGGCACGCAATGTCTCGCTCCCGTTCAGGACCAGATTTGCCCGATTGGCCAACTGGACCAAGGCCTGATCACCGACCTGCTCGCTGCGGTGGGTCACCAGGCTGCCTGCATCTATGCGCAGCAGCGGCGTATCCAGCGAACCACTGGGCCCGACCGTGCCGCCATCACCCAGGCTCAGTCTGCCGCCGCTGATCGTCGCTGCCCCCGTGGCCTGCACGGCGGCATTCACGGCCGAAACGCCGCTGCTGCTGAAATTGAGGGTGGTCAGAGCCACACCCAGCGTCCCGCCATTCAGGCCGGCCGCTTCGGTCGACGTCAACCGGGTGCCGCCACCTGGACTGGCATCGACCAACGTGCCCGCCAGATTCAGCGCGCGGATGGTGTCACTGCCGGCCAGGGACCAGCTCGCACCACCGGCCACGCTGACCACCGCGTTGTCGCTAAGCAGATCGGCCGCTTCGGTCGTGAGCCGGCCGGCGCGGACATTGAGAGCCGGTGTCGTCACCTGCGCGGCCGTGCCGACCTGGAGTTCCCCGGCGTTGACATCGAGTAGCGGCGTCGCCAGCGCACCACCGGCGTCCACCCTCAGCAGCCCGCCACTGACCTGGGCCCGCGTGGCGGCGTCCACTGGCGCCCTGATCAAGGCGCTGCCGCTGCTGTCCAGGGTGTCCGTCAGCAGGGGCAGCGCGACCGTGCCGCCCGCCAGCCCGGTCGCTCCACTGACGCTCAATTTCCCCGGGCCCTGGGCGAGGCCGGCCAGATCAAGCTGGGCGATGCGTTCATCGCCACCGATGTGCAGCAAACCGCCACTGGCCACGCCTAGCTGAGTGGTATCAGCAATCTGCTCATTCCTTGTCGTCCGCAGGGTGGCACCCGAGTTCACCGCCGCCCGTGGTGTCACGAGGGAACCGCCCGTGCCCAGGGTGAGCACGCCGCCAGCCAGCGTGCTTGAGCCGGTGGCCGTGGTCTGGGCCTGCAGAGTGGAGTCACCGCTGCTGTTCAGCAAGGGCGTCGTCAGTGCGGCATTGACCATGCCGCCAGTGAGGCTGACCAGGTTGGAGGCCGTCAGGGCGCCGCTGCCTTCCAGGGTGCCGGCAAGGGTCAGCTGGTTCACGGTCTCGGTGCCAGCCACGCGCAGGAAGGCTGGGCCCAGCACATTCACTGCAGCGCCGCCAAGGAGTTGGTCGGGCGCCGTCGTGGCCAGTCGCCCCGTCACAACGGTGACGGTCGGGGTCGTCAGACTGGCCCCGAGGTCCAGCGTGAGCTGGCCATCCAGCACGGTGGCGGCCGAGCTGGCGGTGACCGGGGCGAAGAGGCTGGACGTACCGTGGCTGTCCAGGCTTGCCGTATCCAGTGGCACATGCACCGTGCCGCCGTTCAGGCTCGCCAGGGTGCCCACATTCAGGCGCCCGGCCCCGGACAGACTGCCCGACAACAGCAGGGCACTCACCGTCTCGGGCCCTGCCAGCACAAGGCTGGCCCCGCTGCCCACCGCCACCGACGCGGCGTCCGGAATCTGGTCGACGGTGGCACCAACGCGCTGGGCGGTCAAGCTGCCACCGTTGATGTTGACCGAGGTCGTCCCCGCCAGCTGGCCCGCGCTGCTGAGGGTCAGGTTGCCACCCGTGACCGTCAGCCCGGGTGTGGTCACCACGGCGTTCAATGTCGAACTGCCGGCGCTGGTGAGGGTGGCGGCGTTCAGGGCCATGTTCACGCTGCCCCCCAGGAGATTGGTGGCACCCGTGGTGTTCAGGGTGCTTGCGCCGCTGGCGCTCAGATTGCCCGCCAGGTCCAGGCTGGCGACGGTCTGATTGCCGCCCAACAAGAGGCTGCCAGTGCTGCCGGCGCTGAGGCGGGTTGTGGTGGCCAGTTGCTGGGGTGCCGACGTCTGCAACTGACCCGCGATCACGTCGACCGTGCCCGAGGCCAGGGTCGACGCACTCCCCAGGATCAGGTTGCCCCCCCCAATCACCGTGGTGCTGCCGGCATAGGTGTTGGCCGCATTAAGCGTCAGGGTGCCGCTACCCGCCTTGGTCAATGCGGAACTGGTGCCGCCACTGATGACACCGCCGAAACTGCTCGATGTCCCCAGTCCGCCCATCGACAGGCCATTGCTGCCCAGGTCCACGCGGCTGCTGCCATCGGCCACGCCGATATCGCTGAGCGCAGCAATGGTCTGGCTGCCGCCCAGCACCACGCTGGCGTTGTTGGCCAGTGCCAGGGCCGAGCTGCTGCCGATCTGCCCGCTGCCACTGGTCGACAGCGTGGCCGCGCTGTTTACCCGGATGCTGGGCGAACTCAGCAGGCCAGCCGTATTGATGTCGAGGCTGCCGCCGTTGATGCTGACCGAAGTGCTCGCACTGACTGCCGCATTGATGCTCGACGCACCACCGCTGTCCAGCACCGGGGTGCTGAGCGCGGCGTTCACCGAGCCGCCGGTGAGGGTCGTCGACGTAGCCGTGTTCAAGATGCCCGTGCCCGTCAAGATGCCCGCTAGGCTGAGTGTGTTGATGGTCTCCGTGCCGCCTACGGTCAACGTCGCGCCACTGAACGCACTGATCGCGGCGTTATCGCTGATCTGCTCATTGGCCGTGGTGCTGAGGTTGCCGCCGGTCAGTAGTGAGACGGTTGGCGTCGTCAGGCTGCCACCCGCGCCCAGGCTGAGGCTGCCACCTGTCAACGTGGCCGAGGTGGCAGCGCTGACAGCCGCGTTGATGCTGGACACACCACTGCTGCTCAGCAGTGGTGTGCTTAGCGCCGTCTCGACCGTGCCATCCGTGAGGCTGGCCGAAGTGGCGGCGCTCAAGCTGCCCGGCCCCACCAGCGTGCCGGCCAGGCTGAGCGTGCTGATGGTCTCTGCGCCGCCCACGGTCAGCGTCGTGCCGCTGGCTACGTTGACCGCTGCGTTGTTGCTGATCTGTTCGTCGGCCGAGGTGCTGAGGTTGCCGCCAGTCAGGGCAACCACCGGTGAAGCCAGGCTGCCACCGGCGCCCAAGCTGAGGCTGCCACCCGCCACCGTGGCCGAGGTGGTGGCACTGACGGCCGCGTTGATGTTCGACACCCCACTGCTGCTCAGCAGCGGGCTGTTGAGAGCCGCGTTCACCGTGCCCCCCGTGAGGCTTGCCGAAGTGGTGGCGTTCAAGCTGCCCGTGCCCGTGAGGATGCCTGCCAGGGCAAGTGTGTTGATGGTCTCCGTGCCACCCATGGTCAGCGTCGTGCCGCTGGCTACGCTGACGGCAGCGTCGTCGCTGATCTGCTCGTTGGCCGAGGTGCTGAGGTTGCCGCCTGTCAGGGCGACGACCGGTGAGGCGAGGCTTCCACCCGTGCCCATGCTGAGGCCGCCACCCGTCACCGTGGCCGAGGTGGTGGCACTGACGGCCGCGTTGATGCTCGACACTCCACTGCTGTCCAACAGCGGGGTGCTGAGCGTAGCGTTCACCGTGCCCCCTGTGAGGCTGGTCGAGGTGGTGGCGCTCAAGCTGCCCGTGCCCGTCAGGGAGCCCGCCAGTTCCAGTGTGTTGATGGCCTCTGCGCCGCCCACGGTCAGCGTCGTGCCGCTGGCCACGCTGACGGCTGCGTCGTCGCTGATCTGCTCGCTGGCCGATGTCGTGAGGCTGCCGCCGGTGAGGCGCAGTTCGGGCGTGTTCAGGCTGCCGCCATTGCCCAGGCTTGCGGCGCCGCGGTCAAGGCTGATGCTGCCAGCCGTGGCCGTGACAGGCGCGGTCACGGTGCTGGCGCCGTCCAGCACCAGGCTACCGGCGCTCAGGGGGGCGGCAAGCAGGTGCACGTCATTGCCGCCATTGCTGGTGATGCGCATCAGGCCGCTGCCGGCATCCAGGGCTGCAGTGGTGCTGACCCGTCCGGCGGTGGTGGCCGGTGCGGCGCCCGCATCATGGGCCGAGAGGATGAGGCCTTGGGTGCTGATGGGGGCGGCGATGTCGATGTTGCGGCCGGCCCGCAGGGTCAGGCTGTTAGGACCGCTGAGGGCCAGGTTCGGACCGGCGGCACTGGCACTGACGCTGATGTCGTTGCTGGCCTGAAGCTCCACGGCGGCATTGGCCAACTGGGCGTTCACCGCACCTTTGGTGATGATGCTGTTGATGCCGGCGAAGTCGGCAAAGGTCAGGGTGGGCGTGGCGAGGTCCACGTTGCTGGCCGTACCATCGATGTCCGGGGCGTTGTCCTGGATAGTCAGGTTCAGCGGGTCCAGCAGCAGCGTGCCGCGGCGCCCACGCGGGGCCGACAGGTCGACCTGGCCGCGGAAATCCAGGCCCTGCTTGCCCGAGACCTCGGCAAACCCGCCCTGCCCGCCCTGGGCGCCGCCGCGGGCGCTGACCGTGCCCTCGAAGCGGGTGCCCTGGTCCGACCAGATGATGACCCGGCCCCCGTCACCCCGCACGCCGGCATCAGCCTGGATACGGGCACCACGCTGCACCACGGTGAGACGCGCATTCGGCAGGCTGTAAGAGGACGCGGGCGTCCCCACCGTTGCATGGCCGCCCTGGTAGTCGCCGCCCACCCGCACCAGGCCGCCACCAGAGGGTCCGGAAGCATCGATGCGGGCGCCCTCGGTCAGGGCCAGCTGCTGGCCCAGCAGGGTCACCGCGCCGCCTTGCTCACCAGCGGCCTGGCCGCTGGCGTCGATGTGACCGCCGATCAGGGTGTTGCCACTGCGGCCACCATCCACGATGACCTGGCCACCGCGCTGGCCCAGGCTGCGTGCCTGCACCACCCCGTCCAGATTGAGCACCGTGTCGGCAAAGCCGGCCCGGGCCGTGGCACGCAGCTCGACGCTGCCGCCATCGGCCTTCAAGCTGCCGAGCTGGGCCAGGCGGGCCGGCAGGCTGCCATCGTTGCGGGCATTGAAGATGACCAGGCCGTCGCCTTCCACATCCACCTGCACATGGCTGGCCGCAGCCAGGGCGATGCGTCCGGCACTGACCTGCCCGGTCTGCTCGATCTGCGGGGCAACGAAGACCACCGACCCGCCCGGCGCCCAGATGGTGCCGGCCTGGCGCAGGTCGCCGGGCATGGCCTCACCGCGGCTGAGCGTGAGCCGGCCAGGGGCCAGGGCCTCGCCCACCGGCCCGGCCAGGCCCAGGGTGCTGGCCAGCAGCCCGCCGACATCCACCTCGGCCGTGGCGCCGAAGACGATGCCGCGCGGGTTGATCAGCCAGACCTGGCCATTGGCCTGCAGGCTGCCGAAGATGAGCGAGGGGTCATTGCCCAGCACCCGGTTCAGCAGCACCGCATCGCGGCCCGGCTGGCTGACGATGACCTTCTCGCCCCGGGCGATGGAGAAGCTGCGCCAGTCCAGGCCGGCGCGCGCCGAACCCTGCACGATGTCGAGCTGCTGCGGTGAGGTCTGGTGCACAGTGGCCTGGCCCGAGGTCAGGCTGGGATCGACCGGCAACGCCACGGCCAGGGGCATGGCAAGGAGCAGGGCCGCGGCCAGACTGACCGGATGAGGGCGGAAGGTGGCGGGAACTTGGCGGGGAACAGCGGACATGAGGCTTCCTCGTCGGGTCGGGGCTGGGTCGTGAACCTGGGCGAGGGTCCATGCAGACCGCCCCGGCCAGGCACCGCGGGTTCAGCTCAGTTGAAGGGCACGGACAGGCTCATGTAGAAGCGCAGGTCACGCACGTCGGCGGTGTTGCGGGGGGAGCCCGCCACGGGCCGGGCCAGGCTGGCCCGCAGGGCGAAGTCATTGGGGCGCACCCAGGCCCAGCCCAAGCCCACATCAGCGAAGCGCCCGGTGTTTGGCAGGTTCTGGCTGCTCAGCGGATTGGCAGTGGGATGGATGCGGTAGCGCACCGTGCCCAGATCGGTGAAGAGGCTGAAGACCATGTCGCGAGCATCCCTCCCCAGCCAGTCCTCGGGGGGCAGCAGGCGCAGCTCGGTGCTCAGCAGCGTGCCCATGTCTCCCGTGCCTTCACCGCTGGAGTAGCCTCTCAGGCCGTCACTGCCACCGAGGCGGAACTGCTCCGTGCTGTCGAGGTTGTAGCGCGAGTACTGACCGCGCAGTGCCAGGTAGCCCAGCAGGCGTCCGGTCAGGAGGTCCTGCAGGCGGGTGTAGCCATAACCCAGCTTGACGAAGCGCCGGGCATCGTCGAGCCCGCCAGGCCGGCCGTCCGGATAATTGACCCGGCCCAGGGCCAGGTTGAGTTCGTAGGTGCTGACTCCGCCGCCGGCCAGGCTGTCACGGAAGTCCCCGCTGTTTCCAAGGGTCAGCAGGTCCACGGTCTTGCGGGTCTGGGTGTTGGCACTGCGCTGGCGGTCGGTGTAGCGCTTGCGGTCCAGCGAGGCCAGAGTGAACCAGTTGAAGTTGCGCGACCGCACCATGGGGTAGAGCACATAGGCATTGGCAGTGAGCGCCGTGCCCTGCAGGTCCACAGGGAAAAGTTCGCGATCGAGCTGGTAGCGCACGCCTGAGATGGCTGCGCCCAGCTTGAGGCCATCACTGCCCACGGGTAGGGTGTAGCCCAACAGGCCAAAGGCCAGACCGCGGGTGGTGGAGGCCAGGGCCGTGGCAGTGAGGCCATCACCCACACCCAGGATGCTGTTCAACTGCCCCAGCGCCGCCAGCCGGGTGCGGCCTATGGCTCGGCTGCCATTGATGTCCATGTCCAGCCGGCCGGTGCGCGCCTTGTCCGCCACCGGGGTGACCACCAGCTGGGCTGTGCCGCGCTTGCGTCCCGGCCGGACCTCGAAGCCAGCGGTGATGCCGCGCAGGTCGTTGACCAGGAAGATCACTCTCTCCACGTCGCGCACCCGCAGCACGCTGCCCGGCTTGAGGCGTGCCAGGTAGGCCTCGACCACCCGGCGCTCCACCGGCAGGCCTTCGGTCCAGTTGAGCACCACGCGGTCCAGCCGGCCTTCCATCACGGCGATGCGGATCTGGCCTGCCACCGGCTCTTGCTCCGGAAGATAGGCATAACCGAGGTAGTAGCCCAGGTCGCGCTGCAGAAAACGGGTGATGTCGGCCGCGGCATTGATCAGGGCCTCGAAACTGCGCGCCGGCCCCACATAGGGCCGGGTGAGTTCAGGCAGTGCCTTCTTCAGTTCGGCCGGCGCGTCATCAGGCACGACGTAGCGGCTCACGTCGACGCGCAGATCGTCCTCGGGCTTGCCGAGTTCACGCGATGGCTCGGCCATCGTGTCCACAGGCAAGGCAGGCTGGGACTGGGCGGACTCGGCCGAACGCACCGGCGGCGCCAGATCGGACGGCCGGGGCACTTGCACCGGCGTAGCCACGCCCTGGGCCCGGGCGGGCTGCACCTGCAGCGCCACCAGCAACAGGAGCACGGCCGGCAGGGCCAGCAGCCACTCAGGCCGAAAGCACCGTGACCTACGGGCCGCCTGGCCAGACCCAAGGTAGCCGCGGGCCCCGACCGGTCGATGGAGGTAGTGCGATGCCATGGGCTCCCGCGGGTTGTGTCGGCCCCCCTGGGCCACTGCGTCACTGTCAGGCACATCGTTCCGGCCTGTCATCCATGGCTTGGTGGATAGCTCCATCCACACAGGACCCGACGGCCAGGCGCGGGCCTGGATGCGACCCAGGTTGTCGATCAGTCAGGCCAAGCCCGCAAGTGACTTTGAGCTAGCGACGCCGGCCCGTCTCGATGACAGACTGGCCGTGACGTCGAGGGAACGTCATGGAGGCCGCGCCCGGGCATCAGGTCGATCTGCGCCTGCCCATAGCGCCCATCAGGATGTGGCACCCCATACAACCACCAGCAAAGTCCCACCCCGTGACCCCATCAGCCCAGGTGCAGCGCCATGGCCATGAGTGAGCCATCGATGGACAGCGAGCACGCGCTGGATGCCCGCGTGGATGCCTGGCTGCAGCCATTGGACGAGGCTGCGCCCTGCGGTGAGGACCTCGAATACGACAACCGCTTCCTGTCCCTGGTGCGGGCCGCCACCGGCAAACCCGAATCCCAGTTCGATGCGGCCCAGCCACCGGACTGGCGCGAGACCGCCGAACTGTCCGAGAGCCTGCTCGACCGCAGCCGCGACCTGCGCGTGGCCATCTTCTGGCTGCGAGCCCAGGTGCATCTCGAAGGCTTCGCCGCCCTGGCCCCCGGCCTGCGCCTGCTGGATGGCCTGCTGGCGCAGTTCTTCGACACGGTCCATCCCCTACCCGATCCGGACGACAACCAGCCCCAGTACCCGCGCCTGAACGCCCTGGCCGTGCTGCGCGAGGTCGACGGACTGCTAGGTGATCTGCGCGAGAGCCGGGTCATCACGGACCGGACGGTGGGTGAGCTCGGCCTGCGCAGCGTCGAGGTAGCCCTGGGCCTGGCCCCGGCCCGCGCCGACGAGGCCGTCTTGGACCGCGACACCATCAGCCGCATGCTGGCGGCCGGCTTGCAACGCCGGCCGGAGCTGCGCGCCGAGATCAATCGCCTGCATGTGCGCCTGCGTGCCCTGATGAAGCGGCTGGACGACTGCTTCGGCGCTGGCGAGGGCCCGGACCTGCGCCCCCTGCACGCCCTGCTGCAGGGTTTGCTGCGCCTGCTTCCCGAGGTGGCGGGAGCACCCGGTGAAGACAGCGAAGCCGGCGACGAGGACAGCGACGCTGATGCGCAGGCTCAGGTGGCCGGTAGGCGGAGCAGTTCCCTGCGGACGGGAGGCGCAGCTGTCTGCCTGGCAGGTCAGGTGACCTCGCGCGAGGAAGCCATTCGCGCCATCGACATGGTCTGTGTCTACCTTGAGGCGGCGGAGCCCAGCAATCCGGCGCCGCTCTTCCTGCGCCGCGCCAAGCAGCTCATCAACCACAACTTCCTGCAGTTGATGAAGGTGCTGGCCCCCGACGCCCTCGCCACTTTTGCGGGTGCGGTCGGTGTCGACCCCGAAAGTGTGGAAGACCCCGACGC
>JBJOKP010000009.1:0-13595 GCA_046046045.1 Pseudomonadota bacterium
ATTGTCGTAGGCCGTGGCGATGACCGGATGGGTGCGCAGGGCTTGCTCGAAGCTCTGGCGCGCCTCGCTCAGCCGCCCAGCGCGAGCCTGGAGCACGCCGAGATCGTTCAGGACCTCGGCTCGGCCGGGAAGCAGGGCGGCCAGTTCATGCGCCGCGGCCAGGGCTTCGGCCTCACGGTCGGTGGCCAGCAGGCTGCGGATCTGCTCGCGCGTCCGCGGCAGGTCGGCCAGGGTGGCGGGCATGGTCACGGCATGCAGCCCTGGCGCGGCGCCGGCCGGGGCTGCAGCTCGGGCTGATTCGCGGGGCAGTGGCAGGTGACCAACCTTGCCCGAAGCCATGCGGGCCATGGCCCCTCGGGCGGTCGGCGCACCCTGGCCACTTGCAGGTGAATGCGGCGACAGCAACAGCCAGGCCAGCACGCAGCCCAGCAGGGTCAGCGACGCCAGCAGCAGGCCCTGGCTGAGAAGGCGCTGAAATTGCCGGGGCGGGAAGACGGGGGGCGGCAGGCGGTCAACCTGTCCGGCGGCGTGATCGTGCCGTTCGTCGACGGTCCTGGCGCCCTGCCACAGGTCGGCCGCAGGCGCCAGGAAAGGACGCCGGGCGGCAGCGTGTGCGTGATCTACGGGTTGGGGCTTCAAGGGCCAGGGCCAGGCGATGGGTCAGAGGGCTGGGGATGCCCGCAGGCCGCCACTCAGGGACGCCTCGCCGCGGGCGGGTCGGCCCACCGTCACGCCCTCCGACCGGGGCTGTGGCGCTGCCATCACGCCAGGGTCGACCGCTATACTGAAATCATTCTAGACGAGGCCCCATCGCCTCGCGGCGTGGACCGGGTGCCTGCACAGGCACGTCTTCCCGGGCCCTCTGCTCACTGTCTTCCCGCATCGTCCTGGTTCAGGCTTCCGGCTCTGCCGTGTGCCGCCGGACGGTCTGTCTGCCTACTTCCGCTCATGAGCTTGCGTATCCATAACAGCCTGACACGCAGGCTGGAAGAGTTCGTGCCGATTGTCGCCGGCGAGGTCCGCATGTACGTGTGCGGCATGACCATCTACGACCTCTGCCATGTCGGGCATGCCCGCATGATGATGGCCTTCGATGTGGTGCAGCGCTGGCTGCGCGCCAGCGGCTACCGGGTCACCTACGTCCGCAACATCACCGACATCGACGACAAGATCATCCGCCGGGCGACCGAGCGCGGCCTGAGCATCCGTGCGTTGACCGACGAGATGATCGCCGCCATGCGCCAGGACATCGGCGCCCTGGGCATCGCCTCGCCTGACCATGAGCCGCGCGCCACCGATTACGTGCCGGAGATGCTGGCCATGATCGGACGCCTCGAGCAGCGCGGCCTGGCCTACCGGGCCGCCGATGGCGACGTGAACTATGCCGTGCGGCGCTTCCCGGGCTACGGCAAGCTCTCGGGCAAGTCGCTCGACCAGCTGCGTGCCGGCGAGCGGGTGGCGGTGGCCGAGGGCAAGGACGATCCGCTCGACTTCGTGCTCTGGAAGGCTGCCAAGCCCGAGGAGCCAGCCGACGCCAAATATGACGGTGCCTACGGCCCGGGCCGGCCGGGTTGGCACATCGAGTGTTCGGCCATGAGCTGCGCCCTGCTGGGTGAGACCTTCGACATCCATGGCGGCGGGCTGGACCTGCAGTTCCCCCACCACGAGAACGAGATCGCCCAGAGCGAAGGGGCGACCGGTCTGCCCTTCGTGCACACCTGGATGCACAACGGCTTCCTCAACGTCGACAACGAGAAGATGTCCAAGAGCCTGGGCAACTTCTTCACCATCCGCGACGTGCTGGCACGCTACGACGGCGAGACGGTGCGCTTCTTCATGCTGCGCGTGCACTACCGCAGCCCCTTCAACTTCAGCGATGCCGGGCTGGACGATGCCCGCGCCGGCCTGCGCCGGCTCTACACCGCGCTGGAGGGTGCGGCGGCCGATGCCCCGGCCGTGGACTGGAGCCTGCCGGCGGCCCAGCGCTTCCGCGCCGCCATGGATGACGACTTCAACACGCCGGTGGCCGTGGCCGTGCTCTTCGAGCTGGCGGGCGAGGTAAACCGCGGTGCCGGGGCGGCCACCCAGGCGCTGCTGCGCGGGCTGGCCGCCACCCTGGGTCTGCTGCAGCAGGAAACCCGGGCCTATCTGCAGGGACAGGCGGACGGCGCTGCGGGCGGGCCCGATGTGGCCGAGATCGAGCGACTGATTGCCGCGCGGGCCGCCGCCAAGGCCGGGAAGGATTTCGCGACCGCTGACCGTATCCGCCAGGAACTCGGCGCACAGGGCATCGTGCTCAAGGACGGGCCGCAGGGCACCAGCTGGGTGCGTGCATGACGCGGTCACCTCGATCCGGGCGCGCCGACGAGGGCGGTCCGGATGACCTGCCGCCTGGCAGGCCGCAGGCCGGCCCGGCGCCCTCGCCGCAGGCGGAGCCGTCGGTCCCGAGCGATCCGTTGCTGGTGACGCCGGGCTACTGGGATGACGCCTGCCGCCATCTCAGCCGGCGCGACCGGGTGATGAAGAAGCTCATCCCCAAGTTTGGCGAGGCCCGTCTGCAGTGCCGGGGCGATGCCTTCACCACCCTCGCCCGTTCCATCGTCGGTCAGCAGATTTCTGTGAAGGCGGCAGCGTCGGTCTGGGGACGCTTCCAGGCCCTTGTCGACCTTGAGCACGGTACGTTGCGCCCTGAGGCGGTGCTGGCGCTCACGGCCGAGCTGATGCGCGGCGCCGGCCTCTCGGCCCGCAAGGTGGAGTACCTGCGCGACCTGGCCGCCCACTTCGCCGAAGGCAGCGTGCATGTGGCGGCCTGGGCCGGCATGGACGACGAGGCCATCATCGACGAGCTGGTCGCCATCCGCGGCATCGGTCGCTGGACGGCGGAGATGTTCCTCATCTTCCACCTCATGCGGCCCAACGTGATGCCGCTGGACGATCTGGGTCTGATCAAGGGCATCAGCCAGAACTACTTCAGCGGCGAGCCGGTCTCGCGGGCCGAGGCGCGCGAGGTGGGCGAGGCCTGGTCGCCCTACCGCTCAGTGGCCACCTGGTACCTCTGGCGCAGCCTCGATCCCTTGCCCGTGGCTTACTGAGGCGCCCGGCTGTGGTGGCCGCACCCCGCCTGGCGGCCTGGCATCGTCCATGCTGATCCTGGTCTGTTCCGCCTCGGCCTGCTTTCTGTAGACTGCGCGCCGGTTCGGTGACCGCCCGGTCGGCTCTGTCGCCAGGGCGGCCAAGCGGCCGCTCCCATTTCACCCGATCCACCACAGGATTCGATTCATGAGCAAGCGTCACTTTCTGGAGTTCGAGCAGCCCATCGCCGAACTGGAAACCAAGATCGAGGAGTTGCGCTACGTCCAGAACGAGTCCTCGGTGGACATCTCCGAGGAGATCGACCGGCTGTCCAAGAAGAGCCTGCAACTGGCCAAGGACATCTACTCGCATCTCACGCCCTGGCAGGTCACCCAGATCGCCCGCCACCCGCAGCGTCCCTACACGCTGGACTACGTGGGCGAAATCTTCACCGACTTCCAGGAACTGCACGGCGACCGCGCCTTTGCCGACGACCTCTCCATCGTCGGCGGCCTGGCCCGCTTCAACGGCCAGGCCTGCATGGTGCTCGGCCACCAGAAGGGCCGCGACACCAAGGAGCGCACGGCGCGCAACTTCGGCATGGCGCGTCCCGAGGGTTACCGCAAGGCCCTGCGCCTGATGAAGCTGGCCGAGAAGTTCGGCCTGCCGGTCTTCACCTTCGTCGACACCCCGGGCGCCTACCCGGGCATCGGTGCCGAGGAGCGCGGCCAGTCGGAAGCCATCGGCCGCAACATCTTCGAGATGGCCCAGCTGGAGGTGCCCATCATCACCACCATCATCGGTGAAGGGGGTTCGGGCGGCGCCCTGGCCATCAGCGTGGCCGACCAGGTGCTGATGCTGCAGTATTCGGTCTACTCCGTGATCTCGCCCGAAGGCTGTGCCTCTATCCTCTGGAAGACCGCCGAGCGCGCCACCGAGGCGGCCGAGGCCTTGGGCATCACCGCCCACCGCCTCAAGGCCCTGGGCCTGGTGGACAAGATCGTCAGCGAGCCGGTGGGCGGCGCCCACCGCGACACCAAGCAGATGTGTGCCTACCTCAAGCGTGCACTCAACGACGCGCTGCGCCAGGTGGCCGACCTCAAGCCCAAGGACCTGCTCAACCAGCGCTACGAGCGCCTGCGCCAGTACGGCCGGGTGAACGACACGCGCGGCTGAGCGCCGTCCGCGACCGCTTGCTGGCCCCAGGCGTGAGCGCAGGCCGCTCTGCCACTCAGCCGGCCGAGGTGGTCCATCCTAGCGATCCTGTCGACGCGGCCACGCCCCCGGGGTGGCGCGTGGCCGTGGCCTACAGCGGCGGGCGGGATTCCACCGCGTTGCTTTACGCCACCCTGCAGGCGCTTGGGCGACTGCAGGCGACGGGCTGGCATCCCGGCCACGATCGGCCGCAGCGGCACGGCTGGCAGGTCTGTGCCCTGCATGTCCATCATGGTCTGAGTCCCAGAGCAGATGCCTGGGTGGAGCATGGCCGGGCCTGCTGCGAACGCTGGGCGGCGGCCGGCTGGCCGGTCAGCTTTCATGTCGCCCGGGTCGAGGTGGATACGACATCACCCTGCGGTGTCGAGGCCGAGGCACGCGAGCGGCGCTACGAGGCGCTGGCCGCCATGGCCCAGGACCTCGGTTGCAGCCTGGTGCTGCTGGGTCATCATCAGGACGACCAGGCAGAAACCGTGCTGCTGCAGGCGCTGCGGCGCAGCGGCATGGCGGGCCTGGCGGCCATGCCCCGCCTGGCCGAGCGGCGTGGCCTGGCCTGGGGGAGGCCCTGGCTGCAGCAGCGCCGCAGCGAGATCGAGGCCTATGTGGCCCGGCATGCGCTGGCCCACATCGACGACGAGAGCAATGCCGATCCCCGCTGGGCCCGCAACCGCCTGCGCCTGCAGGTGCTGCCCGCGCTGGAGGCGGGCTTTGCCAATGTGGTGCCGGCGCTGGCGCAGGTGGCCCGCCATGCCGACGAGGCGCGGGCCTGCCTGGCTGAACTGGCGGCGCTGGACCTGCAGGTCGCCCTGCGGTCATCTCGCGACGACCCGGTCGGCCTAGGCCCAGGTCGTACGCTGGATCTGCATCTGCTGGCTGGCTTGGGGATGGTTCGCGCCAGCAATGCCCTGCGCCATTGGCTGCAGGCCGAACTTGCTGAGCCGCCCACCCTGGCGCTGATGGATCGTCTGCAGACGCAGGCCCTGAGTCCCATGCGGGCAAGCGGTCGATGGCCTGTGGATGGGCACCGGGAACTGCGTCTGCACCGTGGGCTGCTGAGCCTGGTGAGACTGTCCCAGTCTCCGTCACGGCCTCGGCTTCCTGAGGATGTGGCCGACGAGGGGCATCGGGGCTCTGCTGGATCAACCCTGGCGCTGGACCTGAGTCAGCCGGGGGTGCATCCCCTGCCGGATTGGCGAGGTGATTTCGTGGTCAGCCAGGTTCCGGCTGATGCCGAGTCTGGGCCCGTTCAGGTGCCGTTTTCCTGCCTGTGCGACCTCCAGCTTCGTGCCCGGGCCGGTGGCGAGCAATGGTCCATGGGGCCGGGGCGTCCGGCCCGTGCCTTGAAGAAGCAGTACCAGGCCTTGGGCGTGCCGGCCTGGCTGCGTGAGGGGCCCTTGCTCTGGCGGGCGGGGCGTCTGCTCTACGTGCCCGGCCTGGGGCTGGATGCTGCCCTGGCCGCCGAATTGCGCCAGGCCTGTG
The DNA here is from genome assembly GCA_046046045.1 of Pseudomonadota bacterium. Taxonomy (GTDB): domain Bacteria; phylum Pseudomonadota; class Gammaproteobacteria; order Burkholderiales; family Burkholderiaceae_C; genus Sphaerotilus. The sequence goes on from JBJOKP010000009.1 coordinate 5,767, forward strand.
CCGGGGCGGGCGGGCCTGGCGCCACGCTGCTGTGGCGGCCCTGGCAGGACCCAGCCGCCGCCACCGTGGCGGACACGCCGCACGCCGCGGGATAAAATCCCGAGTCTTTGTCCACAGGCGCCCCGGTGCCACCATCCCGCGCGGCCTGCCGCGCCGACAGCCATGGCTTTGATCGTTCACAAATACGGCGGCACGTCGATGGGCTCGACCGAGCGCATCCGCAATGTCGCCAAGCGCGTTGCCAAATGGGCCCGCGCCGGCCACCAGATGGTGGTCGTGCCCTCGGCCATGAGCGGCGAGACCAACCGTCTGCTGGGTCTGGCCAAGGACGTGGCGCCGGCCAAGCATGATGCAGCCGTGCTGCGCGAACTCGACATGATCGCCTGCACCGGCGAGCAGGTGTCGGTGGGCCTGCTGGCCCTGGCCCTGCAGGCCGAAGGCATGCAGGCCGTAAGCTACTCCGGCTGGCAGGTGCCGATCAAGACCGACAGTTCCTACACCAAGGCGCGCATCGAGAGCATCGACGATGCCCGGGTGCGGGCCGATCTGGCTGCCGGCAAGGTGGTGGTCATCACCGGCTTCCAGGGTGTGGACGAGGGCATGAACATCACCACGCTGGGCCGAGGCGGTTCGGATACCTCGGCCGTGGCCGTGGCTGCCGCCATGAAGGCCGATGAGTGCCTGATCTACACCGATGTCGACGGGGTCTACACAACCGACCCGCGCGTGGTGCCCGAGGCGCGCCGGCTTTCCACCGTCAGCTTCGAGGAGATGCTGGAGATGGCGAGCCTGGGCAGCAAGGTGCTGCAGATCCGCTCGGTGGAATTTGCCGGCAAGTACCGTGTGCCGCTGCGTGTGCTCTCCAGCTTCACGAGCTGGGACATCGACATCGATGAAGAAGCCAAGTCGGGCACCCTGATCACTTTCGAGGAAGACGAAAAGATGGAACAAGCCGTTGTCTCGGGCATCGCGTTCAACCGCGACGAAGCCAAGATCACCGTGGTGGGTGTGCCCGACAAGCCGGGCATCGCCTTCCAGATCCTCGGCCCGGTGGCCGATGCCAACATCGATGTGGACGTGATCCTGCAGAACGTCTCCCACGCGGGCAAGACGGACTTCTCCTTCACCGTCAACCGCAACGACTACGCCCGCACCGTCGACCTGCTCAAGGCCAAGGTCGTGCCGGCGCTGGGTGCGGCCGACGTGGTGGGCGACACGCGCATCTGCAAGGTCTCCATCGTGGGCATCGGCATGCGCTCGCACGTGGGCGTGGCCAGCAAGATGTTCCGCTGCCTGAGCGAAGAGGGCATCAACATCCAGATGATCACCACCAGCGAAATCAAGACCTCGGTGGTCATCGACGAGAAGTACATGGAGCTGGCGGTGCGAGCCCTGCACCGTGCCTTCGAACTGGATCAGCCCGTCCAGGCCTGAGGCTGCTCGCCTGGCCGGCCTGGCCGATGCAAATGAAGTCTCGAATGCATCGCTGGGGCTGGCCGAATCGACAAGTTAGCGGCTACAATGCCGCTTCTTCGGAGACGTGACCGAGAGGCCGAAGGTGCTCCCCTGCTAAGGGAGTATGCGCGCTAAAACGTGCATCGAGGGTTCGAATCCCTCCGTCTCCGCCAAGACAGCTTGATCCCGCGAGCCCTTGATGCTGCCAAGCTCAGGGGCTTCGTTTTTTGGATCGTCACCTGTCATCAGGCGGGTGGTGGTCCGCCAGCCTGTGACCGCGGGCCGGGCCGAAGGCGCTGCGGATGCACGCCCCAGCGGCGCGGCCCGGCATCAGCCCCGCACGAGGTGTCCATGACCGCCCGCACGCTCTACGACAAGCTCTGGGACGAGCACGTCGTCCACACCGAGGATGACGGCACGGCCGTCCTCTACATCGACCGTCACCTGGTGCATGAAGTCACCAGCCCGCAGGCCTTCGAGGGCCTGACGATGGCGGGGCGCAAGGTCTGGCGCCTCTCGGCCAACCTGGCCGTCAGCGACCACAACGTGCCGACCACCGACCGCAGCGCCGGCATCGCCGACCCGGTGTCGCGCCTGCAGGTCGACACCCTGGATGCCAACTGCGATCGCCATGGCATCACCCAGTTCAAGATGGCCGATCGCCGCCAGGGCATCGTGCACGTGATCGGCCCCGAGCAAGGCGCGACGCTGCCGGGCATGACCGTGGTCTGCGGCGACAGCCACACCTCCACGCATGGCGCCTTCGGTGCCCTCGCCCATGGCATAGGCACCAGCGAGGTGGAGCATGTGCTGGCCACCCAGACCCTGCTGGCCAAGAAGGCCAAAAACATGCTGGTCCGCGTGGACGGCACGTTGCCCAAGGGCTGTGGCGCCAAGGACATCGTGCTGGCCATCATCGGCAAGATCGGGACGGCCGGCGGCACGGGCTACACCATCGAGTTCGGCGGCGCGGCCATCCGCGCCCTGAGCATGGAAGGCCGCATGACGGTCTGCAACATGGCCATCGAAGCCGGTGCCCGTGCCGGCTTGGTGGCCGTGGACGACACCACGATCGAATACGTGAAGGGTCGCCCTTTCACGCCCTCCGGCGTGGAACTGGAGCAGGCCACCGCCTACTGGCGCACCCTGCACAGTGACGCGGGCGCCCATTTCGACGCCGTGGTCGAACTCGACGTGAGCCACCTCGCGCCGCAGGTCACCTGGGGCACCTCGCCCGAGATGGTGCTGGCCGTGGACGACCGCGTGCCCGATCCGGACAAGGAACGCGATCCGGTGCGCCGCGATGCCATGGAGCGGGCGCTCAAGTACATGGCGCTTGAGCCCAACAAGGCGCTGGCCGACATCCGCATCGACAAGGTCTTCATCGGGTCCTGCACCAACAGCCGCATCGAGGACATGCGCGAGGCTGCCGCCGTGGTGCGCCGCGTGGGTGGCCGCATTGCCGCCAATGTGCGCCTGGCCATGGTGGTGCCGGGCTCCGGCCTCGTGAAGGAGCAGGCCGAGCGCGAGGGCCTGGACAAGGTCTTCAAGGCCGCAGGCTTTGAATGGCGCGAGCCGGGATGCTCGATGTGCCTGGCCATGAACGCCGACCGGCTGGAGCCGGGCGAGCGCTGCGCCTCGACCAGCAACCGCAACTTCGAAGGTCGCCAGGGCGCTGGTGGCCGCACCCATCTGGTCAGCCCGGCCATGGCGGCGGCAGCAGCCATGCAGGGCCACTTCGTCGACGTGCGTCGCATTGCCTGAGGAGGACTCGATCATGCAAGCCTTCACCGTGCACAAGGGCCTGGTTGCGCCCATGGATCGCGACAACGTCGATACCGACGCCATCATCCCCAAGCAGTTCCTCAAGTCGATCAAGCGCACCGGCTTCGGTCCTAACCTGTTCGATGCGTGGCGCTATCTTGATCCGGGCGAGCCGGGCCAGGATCCGGCCGAGCGTCAGCCCAACCCGGACTTCGTGCTGAACCAGGCGCGTTACCAGGGCGCTTCGGTGCTGGTGACGCGCAGCAACTTCGGCTGTGGCTCCAGCCGCGAGCACGCGCCCTGGGCGCTTGAGCAATACGGCTTCCGCGCGCTGATTGCGCCGAGCTTTGCCGACATCTTCTTCAACAACTGCTACAAGAACGGCGTGCTGCCCATCGTGTTGCCGGAATCGGCGGTGTCGCGGATCTTCGACGAGCTCTATGCCTTCGTCGGCTACCAGCTGACCGTGGACCTGCCGCGCCAGGTGGTGGTGAAGCCGGATGGGGCCGAAATTCCCTTCGACATCCAGCCCTTCCGCAAGTACTGCCTGGTGAACGGCTTCGACGACATCGGCCTGACCTTGCGCCATGCCGACAAGATCCGCGCCTACGAGGCCGAACGCCTGGCGCGCAAGCCCTGGCTAGGCCAGCGCCTGGCCGGCTGAGCCTGATCGCACCACCACCTTCTCGCTGCTTCTACCTCCTTCGGCTGGACGACCCACATGACCCACAAGATCGCAGTGCTGCCGGGTGACGGCATCGGACCGGAAATCATGGCCGAGGCCGTGAAGGTGCTGAATGTCCTCGACCTGGATCTGAGCCTGAGCACCGCACCCGTCGGCGGCGCGGCCTATGAAGCCCTGGGCCATCCGCTGCCCGAGTCGACGCTCAATCTGGCGCGTGAATCGGATGCCATCCTGTTCGGCGCCGTGGGTGACTGGAAATACGACAAGCTCGAGCGCGCGCTGCGCCCCGAGCAGGCCATACTGGGTCTGCGCAAGCACCTGGGCCTGTTCGCCAACTTCCGCCCGGCCATCTGCTACGAGCAGCTGACCCATGCCTCGAGCCTGAAGCCCGAACTGGTGGCGGGCCTGGATATCCTCATCATCCGCGAACTGACCGGCGACATCTACTTCGGCCAGCCGCGTGGCCGTCGCACCGCGGTGGACGGGCACTTCCCGGGCGCCGAGGAGGCCTTCGACACCATGCGCTATTCGCGCCCGGAGATCGAGCGCATCGCCCACGTGGCCTTCCAGGCCGCCCGCAAGCGCAGCAAGCGGGTCACCAGCGTGGACAAGGCCAACGTGCTGGAGACCTTCCAGTTCTGGAAGGACGTGGTGACCGAGGTGCATGCCCAGTACCCCGACGTTGAACTCGACCACATGTACGTGGACAACGCCGCCATGCAGCTGGTGCGGGCGCCCAAGAAGTTCGACGTGGTGGTCACCGGCAACATGTTCGGCGACATCCTCTCCGACGAGGCGGCCATGCTGACCGGCTCGATCGGCATGTTGCCCTCGGCCTCGCTCAATGCGGCCGGCCAGGGGCTGTACGAACCCAGTCATGGCAGCGCACCGGACATCGCCGGTCAGGGAATTGCAAACCCGCTGGCTACAATTTTGTCTGCCGCCATGATGCTCCGCTTCTCCCTCAACCAATCCCAGGCTGCCGACCGCATCGAGTCGGCCGTCAGCCAGGTGCTGAGCGCCGGCCTGCGTACGGCTGACATCGCCCAGGACGGGTGCCGCCGTGTCCGCACGAGCGAGATGGGGGACGCGGTGGTGGCTGCGCTGACCGGGACCGCCGGCCAGATTAAAACCATTGGCACCACGGGCTGATACAGCCCCGGTTCGTCTCGCCCCTCCCCCGGACCAGGCGAACGAGCCGGGGGACAGAAGATTGCTTTCTTTTCTTCAACAAGGGGTCTTGAGATGAAACTGACGGGTTTGGTGGGCTGGCGCGGCATGGTCGGCTCGGTGCTGATGGACCGGATGCAGGCCGAGGGTGATTTCGGACTGATCGAGCCGCGCTTCTTTTCCACGAGCAATGCCGGCGGCGCTGCGCCTGCCGTGGCACGCAACGAGGGCAAGCTGCACGACGCCTTCGATATCGAGGCGCTCAAGCAGTGCGAAATCATCATCACCGCCCAGGGGGGGGACTACACCAGCGAGGTCTACCCCAAACTGCGCGCCGCAGGCTGGAAAGGCCACTGGATCGATGCCGCCTCGACCCTGCGCATGAAGGGTGATGCCGTCATCATTCTCGACCCGGTCAATATGCCGGTGATCCAGGATTCCCTGGCCAAGGGTGGCCGCGACTGGATCGGCGGCAACTGCACCGTGAGTTGCATGCTCATGGGCGTGGGCGCGCTCTACAAGGCCGGACTGGTGGAATGGATGAGCACCCAGACCTATCAGGCGGCTTCCGGCGGTGGCGCCCAGCACATGCGTGAACTGCTCACGCAATTCGGCACCCTGAATGCCGAGGTCAAGGATCTGCTGGCTGACCCGAAAAGCGCAATTCTTGAAATCGACCGCCGCATCATCGGCCGCCAGCGCAGCCTGACCGAGGCGGAAACCGCCAATTTTGGCGTGCCGCTGGGCGGTTCGCTGATCCCCTGGATCGACAAGGATCTGGGCAATGGCGTGTCGCGCGAAGAGTGGAAAGGCATGGCCGAAACCAACAAGATTCTCGGCCAGGGCGAGGGATTCTCGGCCCCCGCCGTGCCGGTCGATGGTTTCTGCGTGCGGGTCGGCGCCATGCGCTGCCACAGCCAAGCGCTCACCTTCAAGCTCAAGAAGGATGTGCCGCTGGCCGACCTCGAGGCCATGATCGCCGCGGACAATTCCTGGGTGAAGGTGGTGCCCAATACCCGCGAGGCGACGATACGTGACCTCACGCCGGTGGCCGTCACCGGCACGCTCACGATTCCTGTTGGTCGCCTGCGCAAGATGGCCATGGGTCCGGAATACCTTGGCGCATTCACGATTGGTGACCAATTGTTGTGGGGTGCGGCCGAGCCGCTGCGCCGCATGTTGCGCATCCTTTTGCAGGCCTGATCAGGCGGGGCATATGCTTTGTCACCCACGTTGCCGATGGGCAACGTGGGTGTATCCCTCCCCAGTATGGGCGGACATCAGAACATCAGGCAGTGCATGAGCTTGTCTTTGTATCTCATTGATGTTATTGTGATTTCGTATTTGCTGGGTGACAGGCACCCGGATTAACTCAAACGCCATGTCCCGGTGAGACGTTCGGTCTGTCGGGGCGTCGTGGGAGATGCCTTGAAAACCGAGATGAAACGTGCCGGACGCTGGGCCTGGCGGGAAGTGGCCGCGGTTGCTGCCATGTCGGCCGGACTGTTGTCCTCTGATCCCGCGGCGGCCCTCAGCCTGGGTCGGCTGACCGTCCAGTCCTCGCTGGGCGAGGCACTGCGGGCCGAAATCGATGTCACCTCGCTGACGCCCGAAGAGGCGGCAAATCTGCGTGTGCGCGTGGCACCTGTGGATTCCTACCGGGTTGCTGGCATCGACTACAACCCCGTGCTTCCTGCGACGCAGGTGCAACTTGAACGCCGTGCTGATGGCACTGCGTTCCTTCGCATCGTCAGCGATCGGTCGGTGCAGGAGCCCTTCGTCGATTTGATTCTGGAGTTGTCCTGGGCCACGGGTCGGCTGCTGCGTGAATACACGCTGCTGTTTGATCCGCCTTCCGGTCGCCAGCCGGCCCAGGCTGCTGCGCCAGTGACGGCGCCGGTGGCGGCGGCTCCGGCACCGGCCCCGGCGGCCGTGCCCATCAATCCGCCCGCACCGCCTGCTGATGTGGCTGCTGCGCCGGCTGCTCCATCGGCCCCCCGCACCCTGGCCGAGGATCGGCCGCGCCGCCCGGCCCCGGCCGTGCCCAAGGCGCCACAGGCGCCGATAGACGCCGCGCCGGCCGAGCCTCGTGGCGGCTCGGGCAATGTCACCGTCAAGCAAGGCGACACCCTGGCCAAGATCGCTGCCGGCCAGCTGAGTCAGGGCGTGTCGCTGGATCAGATGCTGGTGAGCATGTTCCGCGGTAACGCGGGGGCCTTCCTTGGCAACAACATGAATCGGCTGCGGGCTGGAGCGGTGCTCACTGTGCCGACCGCCGCACAAGCCGCAGAGGTCGAGCCTGCCGAGGCGCGCAAGTTCATACAGGCCCAGAGCGCCGACTTCAACGCCTATCGCCAGCGTTTGGCAGGCGCCGTGCCCGCCGCCCAGGATGCCGCAGAGGCATCACGTCGCTCGACGGGGGCTGTGAAGGCTGAGGTGCAGGATCGCAAGCAGGGTGGAGCCCAGCCGGCCGACCAACTCAAGCTCGATCGCGGCAAGGATGCCGCTGCCGCTCAACTGGACGACAAGATCGCCAAGGAGCGTCAACAGAAGGAGGCCGCGCAGCGTGCCGCCGAACTGGCGCGCAATGTGGGTGAGCTGAAGAAGCTGCAAGCAGCCTCTGCGCCGGCTGCTGGTGCCGCAGTGCTGGCCGCTGCGTCCGCCTCGGCGGGTCTGCCCATGGCAGTGCCGCCGGCGGCCCCAGTGGCGCCTGCCGTCGTGCTGCCGGTTCCGGCGGCCAGTGCGCCCGCCTCGG